>JANNGQ010000594.1:0-5910 GCA_031403975.1 Planctomycetota bacterium | reverse complement strand
GTGGCCGATTTGAGATGAAACCCAATTTCTTTAGCGACAGTAGCAGCAGGAAGTTGGGTCTGGGGCCAGTCGCCGTTCTGCCGCGACCGATTCAGATTTCGGATCCTGAAGTTGAATCAGATTCGGGTTGTAATTCACAAGGCAACTGACACTCCCGTCGGAGTAGCGAAACGCCTGATAGCCGAAGAAGACCAAACCACCGGCGGCGATGCAGATGGAAACCACCGGCCACGCCACAAGCGCCCTGCGGAACATCACCGGAGAAAAGGGCTGCGGTAACTGTTCAACGTCGACTTCCGCATCGGACAACGCGATCAATGCCGGAAGAAAGACGAACGTGGACAGCGCACAGAGCAGCACTCCCATGCCGGAAATCAGTCCCAGTTCCGCCAGCCCCGGAAAACCCGTCAGCATGGCCGTGCTGAACGCCAGCGCCGTGGTGACGGCTGATGTCAGAATGCCGGCCCCGATTGTTTCTGCGGTTTCCCGCAGTGCCTCAGGCAGTTCGTAAAGTTCCTGCCGGAGCGCGAGGTAGCGATTGATGAAAGACACCGAAAAATCAATCCCCAGACCGATCAGAAAGATTGAAAAGCACACGCTGATAATGTTCACATGACCGACGACGAGTGTAGCCGCTCCAAACGTCCAGCTCAGGGCGATCAGCAGCGTCAACAGAGCCAGCATCGGATGTCGCACGCCTCGGAACGTCAGCAGCAGCAATCCGCCGACCACAAAGAAAGCCAGGATTCCGCCATTTCGCATGTCTACCGAGGTGCTGTGCATTTCGTCGTGTTCAAGTGCCGGAATTCCGGAAAGCGATATCTTCAGATTCCCGCTGTCCGGCTGGTGTGCGGTCAGGACTTCTTTCGTCAGTTCCCGGAGCCGGGTTATCGCCCTCGCATGGCCGTTCAGATCCTTGTCTTTTGTCACCGCAAAGACCTGGACGACACCGACCGTCGCATCGTCGTTCAGGATGTACGCGGTCTGATCATCCGTCAGTTTCTGATCGGCGGCGATGTCCATAAGATCCGGCAGCGGCGACTTGAACGCTGTCGTCTCAACCTTGCCGGTCTCGATCGCGTTGTGCATGTATGACGAGAGGCTTGTGGCAAAGCGTTCAACCGATCGCCACGTGGCATCGTTCACACTGCCCGTCTGCTGCGCACTGGCGATCTGTCCGCGAAGTGTGTTGGCCAGAGTCTCCGCGCGGATGAATTCCCAGTGCTGATTTCGCACGACCTGATCGTACGTCTGAACCCGCGAGGCCGTTTTCTCCAGCTCCTGCGGTGTCAGAAACTGCAGCGCCTTTCGGCGCATGGCGCTGAGGTTGACGCGAGCCAGCACGTTGCCGAAATGTTCAGGTTCGCGGTTCAGACGATTACCGAGATCATCAATGACCTCGCGGATGAGTTTCGAATTCGGCGAAGGTGTTTCCACAACGACCAGCAGATCCGACTCCGCTCCGAAGATGTCGGAGTACTGTTTCCAGGTCTTCGCAAACCTGGAAGCCGGGGCCATCAGGTCCGAGCGGTTTGTACGGATCTGCAGCTGCGTCACCGTGACCCCGACGCCGCCGCAGGCGAGCAACAGGATCAGCCACAGCATCAGTCGCGGACGTGCAGACACTGTTGCCACCAGCCAGCCGAGAAACCTCGCTGGCAGTGACCGGGCAGTCGCGTTATCCGTTGGCCGACTCATGACCATCCCTGGTTAAAGGGTGACGGGTCAAGCTCTAGACTTGAGTGTGCGAAGCGGCAGAATCTGCCGTTCTCGACAGGTGACCGGCAGCTTTTCGACAGGCGCACGATGAACGCTCAATCGACGGAACCGATCGTTATCGGAAGATCGGCATTGGTAAGAGACCTGCTGGAGTCAAAGTGTGGCCTTGCAACTCAGCCGCATTGTTCTGGAGCCGCTTTCTGCGAGGGCTGGAGGAATCCGGCATCTCAGGCCGGATCGGGCCTTCATTGACGAGGTGGAACAGTCGAATGATTCGAATTGGACGCAATCGCCTTCACGTTGAACCACCGGGGCATGCCCATTCGTATCTACACGACGGGCGATGCGGTCCGAAGTCATCACAGGCTGAATCTTGATGAGCAGCAGGACCCCGCATTCGCATAGGCTGGTCAACAATTCATTTGCATTTGAGACACGACGTTGAAGATCTGGCCGTTCTGTTGATGTCTCGATCCGGTTCGTGTCTCGTGTGGATTCGCCGCTATCAGCGTCCATCAGCGTTCATGAGCGGTTCCAAACCGCTGATAGACGCGCATAAACGCTGATTAGTCAGCGGAATGGCGCTAGCCACCGGTAACTGTTCGTGACAGAGCCGCGAAAAACCGGCGGCTAGTGCCGTGCCGCTGACAGTCAATGCGCAAAGAAGCTACTTCATTTGCTCTGCAATCAGAAACGCGATCTCCATGGCCTGCTCGTAATTGAGCCGCGGGTCCACCTGACTCCTGTAATCGCGGTTCAGATCGGATTCAGTGAGATTTCCCGGGCCGCCCGTGCATTCGGTCACGTCCTCGCCCGTCAGTTCCAGATGGATTCCGGACAATCTGGTTCCAATCTCCTGATGAATCCGGAATGAGGTAATGATCTCTGAGATCACGTCGTCAAACGAACGAGTCTTGATGCCGCTGCGGGTGGTCTGCGTATTTCCGTGCATGGGATCGCAGCTCCAAAGAACATTACAGCCGGATTTCAGCACGGCTTCCGCCAGCGCCGGAAGCTGAGCGCGAACTTTGTCCGCTCCCAGACGATGAATGAGAGTCAGCCGGCCAGGTTCGTTGTCCGGATTAAGAATCCGGATCAGCTGAACCAGTTCCCCCGGTTCCATGGAGTTTCCCAGTTTCATGCCGATCGGATTGCGGATGCCCCGGAAGTACTCAACGTGCGCACCGCCGATCGCGCGAGTGCGATCGCCGATCCAGGCCATGTGCGTTCCCAGGTTGTACCAACCCCGCTGCCGCTCCACTCGTGTCAGTGCCTGTTCAAACAGCAACAGCAGGGCTTCGTGCGAGGTGAAGAAATCCACTCGAGTCAACTGCGTCAGCTCACCCGGCGACACGGCTTCCATGAACCGAATGGAATCACTCAGAGATTCCAGGAGCTGCTGATAGCGGCGTGATCCGGGTGTGTTGCGGACGAATTCCAGATCCCAGTTTTCCGGATGATGCAGATCCGCAAAACCACCCTCGCTCAGAGCCCGGATATAGTTGATGGTCAGAGCCGAGCGTTCATAGGCCCGCAGCATCTGCTGAGGGTCCGGACGTCGTTCGGCGGCCGTGAACCCGGACCTGTTGACGATGTCGCCGCGGTAACACGGTAACTCCACCTGTGCGCGTTTCTCCAGATCGGCCGAACGCGGCTTGGCGTACTGTCCGGCAATGCGCCCGATGCGAACGAGTCTCTTTTTTGAGCCGCAGATCAGCACGAGGCTCATCTGGATCAGGACTTTGAGCTTTCTCAGAATTGCCGTGGCGTTGCAGTCATCGAAACTCTCTGAGCAGTCGCCTCCCTGCAGCACAAACGCATGTCCCTCCGAGGCCAATGCCAGCTGCCCCCGCAACCGGTCGACTTCCCACGGCGTCACCAGCGGTGGCAGCTGCGAAAGTACCCTCAGTGCTCCGGCCAGTTCCTGAGCATCGTCATAGACAGGCTGCTGTTTCGTCGGGAGTTTCTGCCACGAATCCGGAGTCCATTGGTTGTTCATGCGACAGATTGTCAGGGCTCAACCACGTTTTGTCACTTGTGCGCGGTGCGCGATTCTGCAGGATTCACCACAGAGTGATTTACTGTTGGCCCACCGCTCCGTCGGCGGGGCGTCTGCGCCGGGCATGGGGTGCATTGAATTGCTCCGAATTCCGTGCAGGGAAGCAGAATCCCAGCCGACGGAGCGGCTGGACAACAGTAGGCGACAGGCTCGCACCGAGTTGGTCGACATCATTCGACCCCGGACACTCAACGACGATATTCTAACGCCCACGAATTTTCGCGGCAGAATCCCCGGTCGGCTGATTCCACACCGCAGGCACTTGCCGAGACCTGAAACGGAAACCGAAATCGCGATGACTGCCCCCGCCGAACCAGCCAGCACTGCGACGGAATCAACATCGTCTGAGCCGCCGAAAGGCACGCGCGTTGTCCTGCGGGGCCTGACCGTTCAGGCGGGCGAACGAATATTGCTTGAAGACGTCCACGTGACTTTTCCGGCCGGGGAAGTGACCCTGCTTCTCGGATGCAGCGGAGTCGGAAAGTCCGTCCTGTTGCGGATTCTGGCCGGGCTGATCGGGCGGGATCATTCCGGCATCCGATACTCCGGTTCGATCGAGTTCATTTCTCAGGACGGTCAAAGACGGTCGGAGGGCGATGCAAAACATCCGGTGTCTGTCGTCTTTCAGAGCTTTGCACTTCTGGATGAATTGTCGCCCGTTCAAAACGTACAGATTGCTCTGGATCATTCGCGAGGCAGGTCAGCCGTTCCCGCAGATCGGGCGGCAGAACTGCTGAAGGAACTTCGAGTTCCCACAGATCGTCCCACGTCGGTGCTCAGCGGCGGTCAGCAGCAGCGACTGGCCATCGCACGAGCCATAGCGCCGGAAACGGATGTCGTCCTGTACGACGAACCCACCTCGGGGCTCGACACGCACACTGCTCAGCAGGTTGCGGAACTGATTCGCGAAACACAGCAGCGCTATCGCCGGACTTCTGTTTTGGTCACTCACGACTTTGAGACACTGAACGGCATTGCTGACCGCATCGTGCTGCTGGATCACAACCGGTGCAGACTCATCGAGCTGCCTCGGGAGCAGTGGACCCGTCTGGCCGACGCACTGGGACAGCCTCCCGCTGCAGCATCGGATGTGCCGCAGTCATCGTGGCAGACGAAAGCAAAGACACTGGTCACGTCATTTCTTGCGGCCAGCGGCAGTTTCGCGGAAGACGTCATTCTGCTTCCGTGGTCGCTGTTGCCGATCTGGCAAAGCCCGAAATGGGGAGCCCGCTACACCTGGTATTACCTGAAACTCGTGGCGGGTCCGTCGGCCTGCATCTACATCGCGATCTCCGGAATGATTCAGGGGTATGTCGCGCAGGATTTCCTGTTTCGATATCTCCCGTTCCGGCAGTTCACAGAACCACTGATGACTGAAAACCTGCTACACGCCACTGGCTTTGCGCTCTACCGGTGTCTGGTTCCGATCCTCGCCACGATTCTGATCGCTGCCCGTTCCGGTGCGGCCGTTTCTTCGGACATCGGCAGCAAAGTCTACGGGAATCAACTGGATGCGATGAAGACCATCGGGATGAATCCGGATCGTTCACTCCGGACTCCGATTTTGTATGCATTCCTCATCGGAACTCCGTTCCTCGCGCTACTGAGCTACGTGGCTTCTTCCATCGCCGCGGCGTTCGCCTTCCTGCTCACACATCCGGAACTCGGGATCGCATTCTGGGACGCACACTTCCACAAAGAACTGCTCCAGCCAACGGATTTCTTCTATAGGGGCACGGCCTGGCTGATGGCCAAGCTGCTGACCTGCGGCGCGGGCATCGCGATGATCTCCTGGCGCTGCGGTGTCACGCCGAAATTGTCCGGCTCAGAAATCAGCCGCGGCGTGACGAGAACCATTCTCTGGGCCACACTATTCGTTCTGTTTGTCCACTTCGCGTTCTCGCTGCTGGAATTCAACGCCGTGAAATGAAGTGAAACAGTTTCGCAAAGTCCCTTCGCCCCCTGGAAGGGGGAGAAGGTGGCCGATCCCGTCGGACGCTACGGCATCGGCACGCTGCTGTCGCTCGGCAAGCTCATGGCCGGCGTCTACCTCACGTGCGCCTTCTTCGTCTTCGTGGTGCTTGGCGCCATCGCGGCAGTGGTCGGCTTCAGCCTGTGGAAGTTCCTGAGGT
>JANNGQ010000593.1:0-2145 GCA_031403975.1 Planctomycetota bacterium | reverse complement strand
GGCGGAAGAAACGCTGCGCTACAGGTCTCCGCTGGCTCAGCTCCGGAACACACTTCTCGACCCGCTGCAAGTCACCAGCGAATCGAAACTGAACGAACAGCGGGCGTTCCTGATTCTGCAGCTGGCACAGATTCACGGCTGGAGCCCGCGTACGCTTGCAGATCTCTCGCCTCAGAACTGGGCCGAACTGACGGGCGAAGTGGATCAGTTCTCGCATTTCGAACGCCGCTGCGTCTTCCAGTTTGCTTTTGAACGGCAGCTGGCTCGAAGAGTTCTGGACGCGATTGCACTGCGGACGGCAGAATCTCCGATGCGGCCAGAAGCACCGCAGCTTCAAGTCGTCACCTGCATCGATGCCCGCGAAGAGTCCTTCCGGCGTCACTTGGAAGAGATCGCTCCGGACGTCGAGACGTTTTCCAACGCCGGATTCTTCGGAGTGCCGATGTACTACCGCGGTGCCGGCGATGCCAACTTCGCGGCGCTCTGTCCGATTGTGATCATCCCGAAGCACTGGATTGTCGAGGACGTAGTTTACTCACTGGAAGATTCTCATCGTCAGCGCGCGATCGCACGCCGATGGATCGGAACGGCGTCACACAATTTCAATGTCGGGTCACGGAGTTCCGTGAGCGGTGCGTTTTTGACAGCGATGCTCGGTCCGCTGGCAACTGTCCCGCTGCTGGGCCGGATTCTTTTTCCGCGGCTGACAGGGCAGTTCTCCAGGACGGCCCGACAGTTCGTCGCACCGCCCACCGTCACGCGCCTGCGGCTGGAACGTGACGAGGGCGTTGCGGCGGGAAGGCACGACGACGGGATCGGATTCACGCTGCCCGAAATGGTGAACATGACCGAAAGGGCTCTGCGCGACATAGGTCTGATCTCAAACTTCGCGCGGATGGTGATGTTCCTCGGACACGGGTCAAACTGCCTCAACAATCCGCATGAATCGGCGTATCACTGCGGTGCCTGTTCCGGCAGTCCCGGCGGGGCGAATGCCAGAGCGCTGGCGGCGATGCTGAATGACGTCCGGGTTCGTCGGCAACTGAGGGAACGCGGACTGGAGATTCCCGAAGACACGTACTTTATCGGCGGACTGCACAACACGGCGACTGAGGAAATCACGTATTTTGATCTGGAACTGCTGCCCACGTCGCACGTGCGTCTGCTGCGACTGTCCCGCGAACTGTTCAGCCGCGTCGCCGAACGGAATGCCCACGAACGCTGTCGGCGGTTCGAATCCGCGCGTCTGGATCTGACTCCGCAGGAAGCTCTGCGTCATGTGCAGGATCGGGCGGATGATCTGGCTCAGACTCGGCCTGAATAAGGCAACTGCACGAATGCGGTCTGCTTCGTCGGTCGTCGCAGCCGGCTGAGGGGTCTGTACCTCGACCGTCGTTCATTCATGATGTCCTACAACGCCACGCAGGATAACGAAGAGAGTGCCATTCTGGCCCGGATTCTTTCCGCCGTGATTCCGGTCTGCGAAGGCATCAACATGCTCTACACGCTGTCGGCGATCGACTCGCGCGGCTGGGGCAGCGGAACCAAGTTGCCTCACAATGTGACATCGCTGCTCGGTGTTATGGATGGAGCAGCGAGCGACCTGCGACCAGGTCTGCCGTGGCAGGGCGTTGACATTCATGAGCCGGTGCGACTTCTGTTTGTGATCGAAACGTCTCCGGAATCAATGTTGCAGATCATCAACGGAAACCCGACGGTTGGAAAGATCTGCCGCAACGGCTGGGCACAGCTTGCCGTCCTTGATCCTTCGTCCTCCAGGATCAGACGATTCGTCAACGGAACTTTCGTGGAATACACGCCGACAACAAGCGAGCTTCCTGCCGCCGATTCCTCATTCGAATGGTATCGCGGCTGGCGCGACCATTTACCGTTTGCCTTGATCAGATCTGAGGGAGGCGTGATGAAAACATAACCACTTTGTCCCCGGCTCCGCGCGGGCTCCTCAATCCTCAATCCTCAATCCTCAATCCCTCCTGCCCCATGCTCGCTATCGCCGGAATCATCGTCGTCCTCTCACCCGCACTTCTGCTGGCAGTGTTCGGCATGACCACACTGTTCCGCATACCGCTGAGCGAACGTACCATGGCACAATTCACGCAGCTTTCAGGCGTGGGCGGTCTGCTG
>JANNGQ010000592.1:0-1964 GCA_031403975.1 Planctomycetota bacterium | reverse complement strand
ATGACTCGCGGGTACTTTGCGTCGGCACCTGTTTCACGGCCCATCTGCTCCAACGCCTGGGTGAATCTACATGCCGACGGCATGTCCTGCGGCGACAGCGCCTGTAAGGTGCAACGACAGTCAAAGATCTCATCGACCCGTGATCAGGATCCGCTGGGACGCGAGAAAACTGTACGCAAGAGTGCCGCATTGCTGGAAGATACTGAAGCCCACTTTTCTTTCTTGTGGTACGTCTGCCGTGATTACAGTCAGTTCTGTTCCGACGGGAAACCGTCCGTAGTACTCGCGTTCCTCGCAAACGTACACGGTGCCCGGAGCAATCACACGACTTCGGATGACTTGGCATCCGTAGATTTTGCCTACGTAGCCCGTTCGGAACAGAGATTGCATGGTCTCCTGATCGATGATGTCGCGATCGAATTTCCGAATGTCTGCGTAATCGCGACCGTTGATGAATATACGTGCAGCGCGCAATCCGTGTTCTTCTATAGATCCAATCGCATCAGCGATGGCATCCGCTGTTTGTGGGGCGGCGATTGCAATGTCTGCGTGGGGATTGTCGGTAAGGGAGTCGACGCATGAGCCGTCTCCGATTTCACTTGGGGGCGATCGCCGCTTTCGCGGCGTTCGCTCTGGTGTGGTGGTGTGTGGCATGTGATAGAATTTGATTTCAATCCGCGCTCAATACATTCCTTCCCTGCGAGTCGTGAGGAGAAGACAGCACCGATAATGTGCTGCAACCGTGAAATGCACCGCCGGCCTCTCAGAAGAATGGTCACCGGCGAGGTCCGGCCATTCGTGGGAGAGGCGGCAGATACACGCTACTCAAATGATGCGGGGCTGATTGACCTTGCGCGGCTTTTTTTAATCGTGGTTTGGACGAACTGACCGCGCGGGATACATAGATGAAGCGACTGGCAGTTTGGAAATTACTCCTGCAGGGGCCCTCAGCCAGCGGGGGATGCAAACTGTTCTTGCACTGTAATTTGCTTTCCTCTACTTTCCGGAATCTACTTTTCGGCAGCCTCCATTATTCGGAGAGGGAATGGATTCCCACACGTGCGTCAACGTGTCGATGAAGCAACAGGTATCTCCGGTGAGCGCTGCGACAGCGCTTGCTGAACCATCGAAACAATGGTTTCGCAACGCCTGGCGGTATACTCGGAAAGTCCTGAAGCGGGCTGCGCCATTGCTCATCGCCGGCTTTGTTTATCCTCCCGTAGCGATTGTGTACCTGGCCACCGGCGTGTACGAAGTTCTTCGCCACGGCAGAGACCTGGCCGCAATCTCTCATCAGTATTTTTTGGTCAACGGCGGATTGACTTGGTTTCTCAGTCCACTCAACACCCTGATCGACATTCTGAGCCTGCCGTTCGTCAACAAAAAGATCTACAAGCTGGCCGATTTCCCCAAGGCGTACCAGGAAGAGATTCTGCAGGTCACCGCAGGCTGTCCGGCCGAAGCGATCATCGCGGAAGTACAGCGCCGAAGCCATGCGGACGAAAGAACGTTGATGATATACAAATGGTACGGATTCAATAACCCGGCAGCGGACTGCAACCTGTTCCAGAAGGAATTCAAGTACGTCCTGACCATTGGTGTTTCCACTTTCGCGCCGCAAACCAAGACGAGCAGACACTTTGGTTGGCTCCGGGCAGGGGTGCGGGTCTTGTACAACATCGACCCAGCGCCAAGTGATGGCGCCTTTATCATCGTGAACGGAACGCGGCATACGTGGTGTCAGGACGGTCCACTTTTCATTTTCGACGACACGGTCCTTCATCAGTCGTTCAACTTGACGGACATGGAACGACACTGTCTGTTCATTGATGTTGTTCGACCGTCCTATGTCCCGGTGCTGTTGAGGAACTTCGTCAAACTCCTGGGTTTCGTTTGGACCCGGCTGCCCTTCCTCAGCAAGACTTCGAACTGGCGAGTGATTTAGCGAGTCAATTAGATCAGGC
>JANNGQ010000591.1:0-4235 GCA_031403975.1 Planctomycetota bacterium | reverse complement strand
CGCGAGTCCTCTTTGCTGTGATGCTGTTCCTGCCGATCAATATAGTCGATCACACGCTGCTTCCGGAAGCTGCTGACGGTGAACGCTCCATACCTATCTTGCCAGCCGAATTTCTGCAGATTGCTGTTCGATTCATTAAAGTGTTTCGATGTGTTCGCCTTCAATTCGCGCATGAAGTCTGCGACACAATGAGTCGTCCTGAGTTTGACAAGCACGTGGACATGATCGAGTCAGCCACCGACTCGGATCGGGACGCCTTGTAGTCCTCGCACTGTTCCGCCGAGATAATCAAAGACCTGTTCACTTTCGGCGGGTTCGATCCAGGGTCGCCGGTTTTTAGTGCTGAACACGAAGTGATAGAGGAGCATATGATGTGTGTCGGACATGGTGCGGGGCCCCGGTTTTCTGAGCGTTGACGGTTGGCTGTTCGCTGATAAAGGCACTGCTGTCGCCCCTCCGGGGCTCATGAGTCAATGGTACAGTTTCCGGTGGCTGACGCCCAATGGCACTCACTTCGGCGGATTCGTCACAGTGTAGAACAGTTGTCTCAACTGTTCCGCCTGCGACCGGATGAACAATTGGGGACAATTGTTCCACAAAGTGAGTGCAATTGGGCTGACGCCACCGGCACCGGGCTGCCGCCGCTCTGCGGCTGTCATCACAGAGCCGTCGCCGCACTGCGTCAATGGACACTCATCGGCTTCCGCACCTCGGCCAGTGTTCGTGACAATCAGCGATCACCGGCGATCACACCTGCATCAGGCTCTGCGGTTCGTCTTCATGCAGCCAGTGGCCCTTGCGGGCGACGGCTGCGTTGAGCCTGTGGATCACCTCTTGATCCGTCGGATACGGAGACTTGAACGCTGGCTTCAATGGCAGAGGAATCTCGTCCATGCGGTAGGCAGTTCCCGGAGCACTGATGCCCGCAACAGCCGTCGTGATGTGAATTCGGGCCAGCCGGCTGGTGTGAGTCACTTTCGGGTCGAGCACGATCGTCGGAATGCGGGCCAGATGATCGATTGCCGGCTGAGGCATCGTTGCTCCGGGGTCTGCTCCCAGAATCAGAGCCGCGTCCGTATCGCCCCGGACCAGAATGTCGACCGTTGAGAATTCGCCTGGGTTATATCTTGGGTAGCCGCGATTGAAGCAGATGCCGAACGGGAAACCGGTCTGCCAGCGCATGATGACGTCGGCTCCGGTCACATTTCCGTGTCCTCGCATCGGCATGGCGACAAATTTCGTGAACGAATTCAGTTCCGCCGCCAGCGTCAGCAGGGCGGCCGAGTTCATGTGCTTTCCGCGCGTCATCGACACCCCCATGCCGAAGAATATGACTCCGAACCGGCAGGTCTTCATGCGATGCACGAGATCCTGCAGAACCTCCAGCGTGAGACCGGTCTCAGCGATCATCGCTTCGTTGATTTTCTGCCCCTTCACCATCGCGCGAAGGATTGTCACCAGCTCGAAATCCATGCCTGGCCGGATCTGCAGAAAAATGTCCGCAGCGCCGGCACTCTTTGTTTCCCGAATGTCAACCAGCACCATCGTGCGGTCCTTGCGCCCACGTGGCAGAAACTTGCTCTTCGGCATCAGCGCGTATTTTGTGAAATGTCGCGGATGGCATTCGGCCGGATTACCGCCCCAATACACGACGAAATCGGCTCGGTTCTTCACTTCGCCGAGTGTACACGTCACTTTACCACCCAACTGGGCAGCAATTTCGGTGGGGCCGTGTCAAAGCGATGTGTGGCTGTCGAGCAACCCTCCCAGCCGATCCGCCAGCTCTGCGGCTTCCCGCTGCGCTTCGCAGGTGGTGTTGCTCAGCCCGTAGATCAGCGGCATATGAGCGTCATAGAGATATGTTGCCGCGGCTTCGATCGCTTCATCAACCGTGGCTTCCTGACCATCAATCAGAGCATCCGGATAATGGTGTTCCGCGGTGTGATTCAGAAACCATGCCTTGCCCAGCACGCAGGCTTTCTTTGCTTCGTGGATGCGGATTTCGTCGGCATGCAGTTCAATGTCGTCGCAGACGCAGCCGCAGAAAGTACAGGTTGCATTGCTGATGATGTTCAGGGGCATGGCCGGTGGGACTCATTGAGAGTTTAGAACTTCAGGAAAATCCGATTAGGATTAAGAGTATGATTAAGATCACGAGAGGTCGACGATTCGGGAGGCCTCGACCACTCTAATTGCAGAATCGTCCGGACCGGACGAGGGAACCTGGAATGTTCAGCCAAGCGCTCGGCCCTGGCAACTGCCTCGCACTCGGCGAGGCAGGAATCGACCGGGAGCGATTTCTTCCCAGGCTGCGAATTGATCCGGCTGCTGGTCGGATGAAAAATGCGGAGACTCAGGACCCGTGAGGTCGATGAGTGGCGTCGTGTCTTCGATCATTCGGAGCCTCAAATCAATGACTTCGGCACAGGTTCGACTTCGACATCCCAGCCTTTGGACAATGGCATTCCCGTGCCGTCGGTGCCGCCGCCCATCAGTTTGCAGGTGGGCGGACCATACGGCACGAACAACATTCCGAGCGGTACTTTGCCCGGTTCGCACTGAAACGTGGCCTCTCCAAATTCAGTCCGGACGACAACGCTGTCGCCTTTGACTACGCCCAGCGAAACCATGTCGTCCGGGTGTACGGTCAAAGTGCTCACGAGAGCAATGTACTCTGCATCGTCCTTTCCGACGTTGATCAAAGACCCCTGTCGTGCCGTACGGGAAGGATTCATCAGAAAACGCTGGACCGGCATCAAACACTCGTCTTTCGATCGGCCAATTTCCGGGAGGACCTCAAAGTCTATCCCTGCGTCACCGGCATCGCAATTGACAGACCGCCTGCGAAGCCTGATTGCCAAAGCAGGATGGGCTTTCCTGCACTTCGAAACACAGAGGCACGCGAATGACAAGCCTGCATTTCATCGTTGAGCAGAAACCGTTGCCGGAACGGGATCAGATTCCAAAAGCTGTTCCGTGTTCGCGCCGACCGACGAGAGCAGGCTCTCCCGGCCAAACGCGCCAATGATCGTTTCGTTGAACTGCAGTTCGCGCCGCAACATCACGCCCCGAGCGATGTCGAACCGCATTGTCCCCCGCGGAATCGCCTGGATCAGCTGCGAGCGGACGTTCGGACCCTTGACCGGTGATTCGATAGAAGATCGAAATGACACTGTGGCGATGCCGTCGTTCACAGATTCCAGACGAAACGTCCGGAGAATCAGGATTTGACTGTTGATATCCCGTGTGAGTCGGACGGAAACCGTGACCGTCTCTTTCCAGGTGTCGCCGATGCTGACGGGATCTTCCGGGAGCGGCATCAGAAACGATCCCGGATCGGTGGCCGGGACGTGTTTTCCCTCCGCAGTTTCAACGCTCGTTGTTGTCCAGACAGCAAGCGGAACTCCGGTTTCGAAAGCGAACGCGGCTTGCACAACAGACTTCGCAGCGAACCGCGCGGCTTTTCTGGATTCAATGAGTGAAACACCAAGATCGGATAAGAAGTACTTCGGGGCGCTGCCCTTCAGCTGATGCGCCGTGTTGCGGAACACGACGGGCACTTCGCCGGCCTCCATCGTCGAATCGAAGACCACGGCTTCGTGATCATCCGTCTGTATTTTCATCCAGACGTGCTCAAACTGCATGGCCAGCTGTGCGTCGCCGGATTCGTCGGCAGATATCACCGTGAACACTCGTCGCTGTTTCAGTTCCGAGACATCAACCTTGCGGTTTTCGCCGACTCGTGCATCCAGTGTCATGGTCTGGTGGGTCTCGTAACGGAACTTCTCCTCCGGTCGGAACTGATATCGCAGAGTCCATTTCTGCATCGCAGAGGGCGCAGCCGCATCGGCAGTTTCTTTCCCCGCAATGATTGCGGGTGGGGCATTCGAGGTGGCTGAGTCCGTAGCTGCATCACCCGTGATCGCATCGTCGTTCGTCAGCAGAAGAAGGAACGCAAAAACAGTCGAGAGCATCGTCCGTGATCCTCGGCGAACAACGATTGTCCATGAGATGAATCAGCCAGCGCCATGCGAGCCTGGTCTGTCGGAAGAAGGCTAACACACGCCCGACTTGAGCCGCGAGCCGGATTCAGGTCTCTTCCGCCGCACTTACAGTCTCTGGTATCGGCCCAACAGGCAATGATTGCTGAAACGATTCATGACTGGCAGATACTGCCGGATTTCAGGTGCGGCCAAAGTCGTTGTTAGCTCCCCGAACAGAAACCCCCCCGCCCC
>JANNGQ010000590.1:0-4724 GCA_031403975.1 Planctomycetota bacterium | reverse complement strand
CCAGGCCGGCTGGAAGCCTGCCCCACGGTGAATCGCGACAAATCCGAAAGTCCCCTCGGATGGCAGGACAAACGCGCGAAACTGCTGATGACGATTCTTGCCATCACTCTGGCTGTATAAGAGATTCCATGGATATTCCTGTTCTCGGTGAGCCGCGATTCGATTCACCGCTGCACCGTGCAACACCCGATACGATCCGGATCCCTGAACGAATCGAAGTTGGTGCGGATCCGGGCACAAAGTTCGAACTGGCCGGACCGCGCGCGAAGATTTATTTCGACGCGCAGCAGACGCGTGCAGGAATTGTGACGTGCGGCGGACTCTGTCCGGGGCTCAACAATGTCATTCGTTCGCTGTTTCTGGAACTGCATTACGGCTATGGCGTATCGGAGGTACTGGGTTTCCGCGGTGGTTACAGCGGGCTCGATCCGTCCAGAGGTGCTCAGCCAGTCAAAATAACGCCGGAGTACGTTCACGGGATTCATCAGACGGGGGGCACGATTCTCGGGACGTCGCGCGGACCGGTGGACATCGGCGTCGCGGTGGAGAACCTCATTCGGCGCGGTGTGAACATCCTCTTTACAGTCGGTGGTGACGGAACGCAGCGTGGAGCGCATGAGCTGAACCAGGAGGCTAAACGCCGGGGCCATGCACTCTCCGTTGTCGGTGTACCCAAGACCATCGACAACGACGTCGGCTTCGTCTCGCGGACCTTTGGTTATCTCAGCGCAGTTGAGGAAGCCTGCCGAGTGCTCGAGTCGGCACACACCGAGGCGCGCAGTGTGCCGATGGGAATCGGACTGGTGAAACTCATGGGCCGTCACGCTGGATTCATTACTGCCGGCGCGACGGTTGCAAATCAGGACGTCAATTTTGCGCTCATACCGGAAGTACCGTTCTCGCTCAGTGGTTTCCTCGCATCGCTCAAAAAACGCATGCTGGAACGGTCTCACGCGGTCATCGCTGTTGCGGAAGGCGCCGGGCAGGATCTGCTCAATGCCAATGCGGATGAGCGAGATGCTTCAGGCAATGTAAAGCTCAAGGATATCGGCCTGTTCCTGCGCGAGAAAATTGAGACCTGGTTCAGGGCCGAGGGCATTCCGGTTGTCGTGCGCTATTTCGATCCGAGCTATCAAGTCCGCAGTCGCCCGGCGAATTGTGAAGATGCGATCCTGTGCGACCTCTTCGCACGCAATGCTGTTCATGCCGCCATGGCCGGAAAAACCGGACTCGTCATCGGCTTACTTCATGAGCATTTCATCCACATTCCGATCGAGTTGCTCGTGACTCAGACCAAACGACTGGACCCCGCCAGCGGCTGGTGGAGTTCCGTGTTGGCCACAACTGGTCAACCGGAACGGTTCGAATAGCCTTTGCGCTTGCAGTTCAGCGCGGGCTAGTGTGGCGTCACTTTTGATTTTTGGGGTTCACTGATTCGGGCGATTCCACATTTGAATGTTCTGACGTGGCAATGTCTGGATCGCCGGATGCCCAACGAAGCGGCCCAAACATCTCTACCCAAAAATCCAAAGTTGGCGCCACACGATGTCGTTTGCGGCAAAGTTGAGCCGAATCAGCGATGGCAGAACGATGCGGGCAGAATGATGGAAATAGAAAGGGACTGGTCAGAGAATCCAACTTCATCGTTCTGCCCCAAATGATTCTGCCAACCGTGTCGCTCTCGCCCTGGTATGGCGCCACTTTTGTATTTGGGGTTCACTGATTCGGGCGATTCCACATTTGAATGTTCTGACGTGGCAATGTCTCGATCGCCGGATGCCCGACGAAGCGACCCAAACATCTCTACCCAAAAATTCAAAGTTGACACCACACTAGCGCCATTCCGCTCAGCGAGTTCACTCCATTTGGGCTTTCCCCGATAGCGGGGCGCTGTTGTTACGAGGCTGTCACGGACGTGGCGTCGGCCGTCGTTGCCAGAAAGTTCCTGAGCAGTTGCATTCCGCCGGATTGACTTTTTTCCGGGTGGAATTGAGTTGCCATGATGTTGCCCTTCGCGGCGACCGATACAAACGACCGGCCATAGTCCGTCGTTGCCGCGATCCACGATGGATCGGCGGGTACAACGTGGAAACTGTGCACGAAGTAAAACCATGGTTCCGGACCGAGTCGTCTGAGCAGGGCATGCCCTGGCTGTGGACTTCCGTCGAGCTGATTCCAGCCCATGTGCGGGATCTTGAATCCGGACGGAAGGTCGAATCTCTGCACAGTCCCCGGGATAATTCCAAGCCCTTCGTGTTCACCGTCTTCGAAGGATACGTCCATCAACAGCTGCAGCCCAAGGCAGATCCCAAGGAACGGGCGGTCTGCGGCAATGTGGTCCCGGATGACTTCTGTCAGATCATGCCGGTGCAGTGCGGCAATGGCATCCCGAAACGCGCCGACACCCGGGAGGACGATACGTTCGGCGGAAGCGATGTTGGCTGCGCTGGAGCTGATTTCCGCGAGTTCTCCGATGTGTTCAAAGGCTTTCTGAACGCTGCGGAGGTTTCCCATGCCGTAATCGATGATGATTGTGGAGGCCATGTTGAGTGGTTGCATTGAAGGTCGGGCGGCTGCCCTGGCTGGAATCTCTCAAAGGGATGCCTTGAATTCATTTGGCCCGTCTTCCCTGACGGTAAACTCCAGTTTTCCTTCTTTGGGCACGACTGGATTGCCTTGCCTGTTAAGAATTACGATTTCGTAGTCACCGGCCGGGGCTCCTCTGTGCGGCAAGATGTACATCAGCTCGAATCTGCCTTCTTTGTCAGTAACACCTGTCGCCCCGCTGCGGGGGTCATTCTGGCCAACAGTCACCGGCCAGAACTCCACACGATAGCCCTCTGCCGGTGCGCCGTTCTGCTGTACTTCGCCGACAACAGAATACAGAGGCGGACCCTCATACGCCACGCGGGTGATCCACCAGAAATAGGCGTACCCGACGGTGAGAAGCAATACAACGGCCGGGATCGCTCTGGTCTTCAGAAAATTCACGAGCAGAGCCCGTTCCTCGGCTGCCTTCGCCTCTTGCGGGCTCGCCGCCGGAGCTGAAGCGGAATCCCGTTTCTGCTGATAGCTGCGCGATATCGCGTCGGCAGCCGACCCCGATGTCTGTGCCGCCGTTGAAACGGTCGCTACCGGACGTGTAACCTCCGAAGAGAGTTTGCGGTCTTTTTTCTTTGTTGCCTCAAAGTCCTTCATCAGCTCCGCGACCGACGGTTTGCGATCCGACGCGGCTGAGGAAATGACAGCCGCGGACCGAGCCAGCGTAGGCGTGATGCCAACCATCTCCCCAAAATCAGATTCTTCCGGATCCGACACTTCCGGCGTCAGTTCGATCGGCATGTCGACAGATTCCTCCGGCGTGTCCGGACCATCCGTCAACTTTTGAGCACTGTCTGCGTCGTGTGCGTCCGGATCCGGGACGCGAAACAGACTCTTGCATTTCGGGCACTTTCCTCTGGTCCCGGCTTTTTCATCCTTGATCTTCAGCACTGAATCACAGCCGGTGCATATGTAGCGAATGGTCATACCTGAAAACTCAACAGAGAATCGACACAGCTCAGCGAGGCGACAATTGCAGGACGATGGTGTGCGGGTGGCAGGTAGTCTAGAAGGTCCGGGTCTCTGAACATTTGTCCGAAGCGCATGAAAAACGCCAGGTTGTTGGGATTTCGGCAACCTGGCGGTCAGGCATCGCACAACAACAAGTTGCCGGCGGAGAAGCCCGGCTTTTTGAAAAAAGCCGGGCTTCTGCACAAACGATTAGCCGGTCCACTCAGAAATTCTGCACTGGGATACCGCCGGAGGCGTTGCCGAGGGACTGCCAGACAGCAATTGAAACCGATTGAGACACCGGACGCGCAGAACCGTCAGCAAGTCCGACCATACAGACTTCGCCGTGAGACGATCCTGCATAACCATAGAAGGCTTTCTTGTTGGGACCATCGAGAGTAGTGAACAGAGTGGCGGCACCGCCCCAGGCCCAGCCATCGCTTGCAACCTGATCCAGCGTTTTCAGGACCTGAGGTATTTTGAGTGCTTCAAACCGCTCACCTTCAGAAACCAGAATCGTCTGTGTTGTACCGTCCTTGATGTCGGCCATACGCACCGAACTGTTCGTGAACAGCACTCCCGTGTTGCCGGAGAGTTGATTGAAGTTGTTGAGCAAAGTCCGGTTCTGATTCGTGTAATAGTTCAGCTGATCCCCCGTGAGGTCGAATGCCGAGCGTGTGATCGGATTGAAATAACGTCCTGAACCTGCACAACCCACATAGTCGGTTCCGCCGCCGATGACGCCCGTTGTCAGCTTCTGGATGGCATCTGTGTCGAGATATTTGTTGTGCGAAAATCTGCCTCTTGCTTCGATGCGGTTTCTTCGTGAAGGACAATAATAGAACGGCAATTCGGCCTGTGCCGGAGCATAACCGATCTGTCGCCAGGGCCCATTCAGAGTAATGTCATAGGTAATCTCCGAATTGCCGAATACATTGAAGTCTCTTCGCCAAAGTTCGTAGACGTTGGATTGTTCCACGTACGGGAGCAGATGATACATCCAGCTGGTTCCGTGCCGGCCGACAAACAGATCACCGTCGAACTGATTACTGATGTAGGCCTCACGAGGATCCACGATCCGACCGCCGGTAATCGTGAGATCACCCGTCCATCGGGTCACAATATGTCCTGGTGGAAACACGTTGTGTGTGTCGTGATAATTGTGCAGTGCC
>JANNGQ010000589.1:0-4556 GCA_031403975.1 Planctomycetota bacterium | reverse complement strand
GGAGGCTGTTGAAAAAGGTGTCTGGAACTCTCCGGCCTCAGGTTTTCGAAGTGCTTTTCTGATGCCTCCAAAGTACCAGACACCTTTCTCAACATGTCGGCAGACAGTCTGTTACGTCGCCACCGCCATCGGATTTGAAAGCTGACGGGAGATTCGAATGTTGGACAGTAAACGACGATGGTTCGTCATCGTCTGGAGTTGCGCGATCCTCGTTGCAGTATTCAGCCTTCAAACGGTGACACCCGCATCGGCGTTCGCTCAGGATGACGCTGCGGCCGACGGCAAGGCGGCACCAGCAGCCGGCGATGCAGCAGCCGCTGATCCGAACGCTGCCGCCGCACCGCAGCAGTCGGCCCTGATGTGGCTGATCCATACTTCTGGCTGGATCGGTGGTGTCCTGCTGCTGATGTCGTTCTTTTTTGTGGCGCGGATTGTTGAGTGTTTCATGGAACTGCGGTCGCAGGTCGTCATGCCGCCGGAGCTGATTCAGGAATGGGACGAATTGCTCGCGAAACGCGACTTCCAGAACATCTATCGCACCGCAAAGGACAGTTCCAGCGAACTTGGCCAATTGGTTGCATCGGGCCTCGCGGCGCTTTCAGGTGGTCTCGGCGACGCTCGTGAAGCCGTCGACCGAACGGGGGAAGCTGTCACGGTCGAGATGGAAAAACGGATCAGTATGCTGGCTGTGATTGGATCGCTCGGCCCGCTGATCGGACTGCTGGGTACACTGAAGGGCATGATCTCCAGCTTCAGCGTCATTGCGAGGTCAGAAACGCAGCTGAAGCCAAGCGAGGTCGCGGGCGGAATCTCTGAAGCGCTGCTGATTACTTTTGAAGGTGTGGCGCTGTCAGTCCCGGCGATCTTCTTCTTCGCGTTCTTCAGGAATCGCGTGGCGAGTCTGAGCATTCAGTCAATCACGATGGCGGACGAATTTGTGCGCCGGGTGCACACGACTGCTCAGTCACGGTCCGCAGCGTCGTCAACTCCGGCAGCTCCCAAGGCCTGAAGCGTCAATCCCAGGGAGCGATGGCATGTCTTCGTCCGGCAGTGAGTCGTTTGAGCCAAATCTGACGCCGATTCTCGACATGGTCTTTCAGTTGATCACGTTCTTCATGCTCGTGATCAACTTCAAAGGCGCTGCGATGGATCTGACTCTGAAACTGCCGGTCCTGGGCTCAGCCCGCCCGCTGGAGTATGTCGGTAAGTACGAGCCGCTGACTCTGAATATCGACAAGGAAGGCAGCATCAGGTCTGGCGGTCAAACCATCGAAGTTGAAAAATACATCGCGCACGAAGCGCGGCTGCTCAAGCTGCTGCTCGACGCCGGAAAAACCGAACTCGTGGATGGCGAATTGCCTGTTCCCGTGGTGATTCGGGCCGACAAGACCGTGAATTTCACAACACTGCTCAAGATCATGCGGCTGTGTCAGGCCGAGGGATACCGACAGATTGCGCTTAGTGCCATGACGAAGCCGGAGGGGCGATAAATGCGTCATCGCAGTCGTCGCCATCGGCGCAGTAAGGAATCGTCCGAAGTGCAGCTGAATCTTGCGGCAATGCTGGACATGGCCTTTCAGCTCCTCGCATTCTTCGTTTTGACGTTTCGGCCTTCGGCAATTGAGGGGCATCTGCAGGTACACATGCCACCGCCGATTCCGTTGACCAATGTACAGACAGAAAGCACGTCCACGGACACAGGGGAATCCGGCGAAATGCTCTCCGGCCTCGAAACGCTGGACCTGTATGTGACTGCTGATGAGTCCGGAAGTGTTGCCGAAATCAAAGTCGGGACGTTCCCGGTTGTGCGCAGTGAGTTGCATGCTGCAGCCATGCAGCGATTGAACGAACATCTCAAATCGCTTTTCGAAATTGAAGCGATCTTGTTCGACCGCGTCCAGATTCATGCCGACGGTCGATTGCGCTATGACGAGCTGATGAAAATCGTCGATGTCTGCACCCAGCAGGTGCTGCCGGACGGCAAACCGATGCAGCGCGTGAATTTCATGGAACTGGGCCAGTGATTTGCCCATGCACGACGTTAGACTGCCAGAGTCGGATGCAGACGTCATGACATCTGCCGGGCTGTCCAGTCAGACAATCGGCAGAAACAAAACGATGGTAGTGCTTTGTCACTCTTGCTGTGATGGATCGGGTGGCCGGGGCTGGATTGAGCGGAGCGAAGGAGGCCCCGGGGTTTCGGGCTAGCGCCCTTCAACCCCGGCCACCCATCAATCCATTGGTGACAGTGCAGTAGCCGCCGTCATCTGGCGACGCTGGTTACGGTCAGGTTTTCATTCGCCGCTCGTCCTGAAGCATTGAGGTTTCCCATGCACCGCAGAGTCGTTCGACCGTTCGGCGCTTCAATTCCGGCAACACGCAGCGTCTCGTTACTGTTCGCATTGGCTGTCCTGTGGGCTCTGTACAGCTCTGCCAGAGAGCCGGCGACCTGGCAATGGCTGGCGGCGAGCGACGCAGAGGAAAACTTCCAGACGCAGGTCGCGATAGCGCCGGCTCAGGGTCAGGTTGCTGCTGAAGACGTTGTGGTCCCAGGACCCAATGACCTTGATCCGGCCGCGATGGCCGAGTTCAGGTCGCGTGAAGAATTGATCACCGATCGGACCGAGTTGCGCCCGCGGGAAATGCTGGCCTACTGGCAACTGATGGGATGGAGCCGTACGCAGTCGTTTCAGGAACTCGAACAGCGAGCCCAGCCCGAACCGGCTTTCACGCAACTCTGGGATGATCCGGCTCTTTACCGCGCTCAGCCGATCCGGTTGCGGATGCATGTCCGCAGAGTTCTCAAGTTTGACGCGAAGCAGAACCCGTTGGGACTGACTGAGGTGTTTGAAGCAATGGGCTGGACCGACGAGTCCAAGTCATTCCCGTACACCATCATCTTCGCCGACAAGCCTCCCGGTTTGCCCGTCGGTAAGGACGTCGAGGCTGAAGTCGTCTTTGCAGGTTACTTTCTGAAGAACATGGCATACACGGCATTCGACAGACGGCGCGCTGCCCCATTGATGATCGGACGAGTGCATTTGACGGGGCGGGCAGCGGGGACAGTCGGGAACAATCTGAACCCCTGGGAAACCTGGGTGACAATCCTGATTGGCAGCGTCATTGTGGCCGCCGTGGGTTTTCTGTTCTTTGCAAGCGCGCGCCGTCCGAAACGTACGACTGTCCTGCCACATGATGTCTCTGGTTTTGATTTCACTGCCGCAGACCCGTCGACTGATTCCGGCACTCAGAACAATCCGTGGCCACATCCGGAAGTCTTCCTGTCGTTCAGTCCATTTTCATCCGAACGGGAGGCCGATCATGCGCGGGCGGCACTGCCTGCGTGCAATCCAGATCCGAGTCATCAATGAAACGGATGGTACTGATTGAGTTGTCTCAAGGAATTCATCAATGACCAATCGAGTTCTTGGATGGGTCGCATTTCAGATTTGGCTGATCTCCTGCGTCGCGGGCGCGGGTGAGTTGCCTGTCGCCAAACCTGAGGACGTGGGCATGTTGAGTGAGCAACTGAAAAAAGTCAGCACCGTGATGGACGACCTGGTGAAGGACAGGAAGCTCGCGGGTGGAATCGTGATGATCGCCCGGCGAGGCAAGGTGGTGCATTTGCAGTCACACGGAATGATGGACATCGAGTCCCACAAACCGATGCGGGACGACGCGATCGTGCGGATCTATTCGATGTCCAAGGCGATCACGACCGTGGCCGCGCTGACATTATGCGACGAGGGAAAGATGGGCCTCGACGATCCGGTCTCGAAACATCTGCCGGAAATGAAAAGCTGCCCGGTGCAGGGCAATGACGGTCCATTCGTACCGGAACAGGAGATGACGATTCGCGATCTTATGCGGCACACAGCCGGGCTGTCATACGGTGCCTCCGGGAACGAAGTCGCCGACCGACTCCACAAGGAAGCGAATGTGCTGGACCCCGACTCGACACTGGCCGACATGGCCGCGAAACTCGGTCGAGTACCGCTGGCGTTCGAGCCGGGGAAAGACTGGCAATACGGCGTCTCGAGCGATGTGCTGGGGCGAGTCGTGGAAGTGGTCTCCGGGCAGTCGCTGGATGAGTTCTTTCAACAGCGCATCTTCTTGCCGCTTGACATGAAGGACACCGGCTTCTTCGTGCCGGACTCGAAACTCGAACGCTTCGCCGCGAACTACACGTCCGACGGCAAGGGCTCGTGCCGAGCCAGGGGGGAGATGCCGCTGTCGTCGGGCTGGAAATCATCGATCACCGGCAGGATTACCGGCAGATCTTTCTCCGGCACCGGCACCGCGCCATGCTCCTGGCAGTAAATGATCGGGATCGGCGGTCCCCAATAGCGCTGCCGGGAGATGCACCAGTCGTGGAGCCGGTAGTTGACCAGGGCCCGGCCGGCGCCACGCTCGACGAGCCAGGCGGTGATGGCGCGCTTGGCTTCGGGCACGGTCAGGCCGTCGAACTGGCCGGAGTTGACCAAGATGCCGTTGGCGTTGTCGACGTACGCCGCTTCGAGGGGGAGGTCCGGATCAGCGGGCAAGGTCCCTCGCTC
>JANNGQ010000588.1:0-1507 GCA_031403975.1 Planctomycetota bacterium | reverse complement strand
GCCGTGAAATAGCCAAACGTGAAGTCAATCCCCATGTAGTCATTGTCGATGGTTTTTGGCACGTGCACGATCGGCATGCGCTTCTGGTCTGCCGGCAGCCGGTCCTGGTACAACTTGAGCTTGTTTGCGGTCTTGAGCGTGTCGTCGCCGCCGATCGAGACAAGAGCATCAACTCCGATGGACCGCAGTCCGTCATAAACTTTCTTCAGGGGTGCGGACTTTTCCTCGTCTTCAAGATGCGCGGGGCTGGTAATGTGCTTACCGGGGTTCGCCCGTGCGGTGCCGATGAGAATTCCCTGTTTGCTGCGCGTCCGCCGCAGCATCACCTCGATCAGGTTCTGATAATGAACGCCCTCAATCAAAGGGGTCGCCGGCGAATACTCCATCAGATTGGAATAACCGTATTTGATGCCCACAACCTCCAGGCCGTTCTTGATGCAGGCGATGGCGCAGGTCGAGATCACAGCGTTGGCACCCGGAGCAGGACCACCGGCGAAAAGAAGGGCGACGCGTTTGATTTCATGGGACATGAAAGATGATCCTGATGGCAGATACGGTTCGCGGCTGCTCTAGAACGTCCGCTCCACGAACGTCGTGTCAACGTTGAAGTCGACGAAGTCGGCGTGGCTGAATAGTTTCTTTGCCAGTGGCAGCGTCGTGGCAACCCCCTCAATGACGAATTCCTGCAGGCAGCGACGCATGCACTGGATGGCTTCGATCCGGGTCGGTTTGTAGACAATCAGTTTTCCGATCATAGAATCGTAGTACGGGCTGATCGTGTAGCCCTCGTAGACGTGGGAATCGAATCGAACTCCGGGACCGCCGGGCAATCGAAGTTTCGTGATCTTTCCGGGACTGCCCCGAAAACTGTTCTCCGGGTCCTCTGCGTTGACTCGCAGTTCAATGGCACAGCCGGTGTGAAGAATATCCTCCTGGCGGAACGGAAGTTTCTGCCCGGCCGCGATGAGAATCTGCTGTTTGATGAGATCGATGCCAGTCACGAGTTCCGTCACAGGATGTTCGACCTGAATCCGGGCGTTGACTTCGATGAAATAGAAATTGAAATCCCTGTCGACGATAAACTCACACGTTCCGGCGTTTGTGTATCCGGCCTGTTTCACAAGATCGACAGCACATTCGCAGATGCGTTTGCGTACATCAGCCGGCAATTTCGGCGCGGGGCTTTCTTCGATGAGTTTCTGATGCCGGCGCTGCATGGAGCAGTCGCGTTCCCACAGATGCACGACGTTGCCGTGATTGTCGGCGAGAATCTGTACTTCGACATGCCTGGGCCGCTCGACGTATTTTTCCAGGTAGACACCAGCATTGCTGAACGCCTTTTCCGCTTCCGCACTGGCGGCCTGCAGACCTGCTCGCAGAGAGATGTCATTCCCCGCGACGCGCATTCCCTTTCCACCGCCACCCGCCGTGGCTTTGATCAGGACCGGGTATCCGATCTGGTCTGCGATTCGCACAGCTTCATCGACGTCGCTGACAAGGCCATCGC
>JANNGQ010000587.1:0-3986 GCA_031403975.1 Planctomycetota bacterium | reverse complement strand
CCGTCTGAGATCGCATTCTTCTACGAGAACCGTGGCGACGCCTTTCGAAAGCACGAAGGACTCATCCGCTGGGCAACTACGATGCTGTGCCTGCTGATTGTGTCCGCCGCCGCGTGGTCCGTCGCGATCTCTCTGTTCGTTCGAATGCTCCCATCGCAGGTGGCAGTCAGTTCTTCGTGGCAGTGGTGGATCTATGAGTTTCACATGATGTGCCATATCTTCCACGGGATCGGTCTGGTGCTGGCGGTGTTCCTGTTTTCGCATGCAAGGAACACGACTTATCAGAGCCTGCCGGTGATGTTCGGGTGGAAGGCGAAGGTGTCGCAACTGGACACATTGGGATTTGTATTGTTCCTGGTATTCTCAACGGCCACAGCCATCGGAGTTCCTTTGTGGTTCGATCAGGCCGCAGGCATTCCCGTCGGATCCACCGTCTTTCCGGCACAGAAATTTGTTTCTGAAGGCGGTGCAGTTGACTACGCGCGGATCTCAATCGAAGGAACGATAGTGCTGTCTCTCGCGGGAATAACGGTGTATTGGCTGCAAAGAACGATCTGCCTTTCACTGTGGCTGAAGACAGGGGCGATGGTTTCTGGTGCCCTGTTCTATGTGGGAGTTGTGTGCATCATCCCTCTGATGATCGGTGCCATGGCATGGCAGATTCCCGAGCTGCGAAGCAACCCGACAATCCAGCAAAACGCGATGCAGTTGGCGATGATATCGCCGTTCACTGTCATGTTGTTTCTGTATCGGGAGCTGGGACCCGCCCACTCGGAGAACCTTTCGACCATCCCGTTCTATGTGGGTCAGGCCTTCATGATGGTCGTAAGTCTCCTGATCATGCAGCGTCAGGGTCGTCGTTTGCGGCTGGAATATGCGGCTCCACTCGAGAAGGAGGACTGCTGATGCACGGTTCGGGGCTCACTCTGCTCCCCAGCGTCGCGAAGGATTTATTGCCGCGCTTCTGTTGTCGTTGCAAAGTCCCTTCTCCCCCTCTCAGGGGGGGAAGGCGGCCGAGAGGCCGGATGAGGGGGTCTTGCGATTCGACGCTGGTAGGGTGGGACCAGCGGCTGATAAGCCGCGCCGGCCCACCAGATCACGCGCTGCCCCGGTGGGCCGGCGCTCGCGTGGCTCGCTGGTCCCACCCTACGTTGTCTGATGCGAACGGCCCGATCAAATATCACTCACGGCGTTGCCTGCTGATGGCCGCGGTAATCGGCGCGCTACTTTTCGTTCCATCCCGTTCAATTGCTCAAACGGTCTCGCCGAACGACGAAAGGGCACAAGTGGATTTGGCAGGTCTGGACATTCAGGCGCTCGCCGGGTGGGACGGGACCGTAGATACGTCCGCGCCAGTGCCGTTCTCATTCCTGATTTCAAATTTCACTGAAGACGTCATTGAAGGGCAGCTGATTCTGACGGACCCGCTGAACAACAAAGAAGTCACGCTGGGCGAGATCTTCATCGGACCGAACAGCGTGCGTCGATTCTCGTCGATTCAGGCTGTCCCGGACTGGTTTCAGTGTATCGCCACGTTCAGCAAAGACGACATCATTCTCTGGCGTCGTGAGCTTATCATTACGACGGGAAAGGACTTCTCCGAGGACATTAATTACCTGCTGTTCGTCGACGACGGCGGTCGCATGCTGCAGTGGCCCGTCGATGAATCCGCATCCGGTAGTTCGTCGTCGTCGCGCTTTGTTCCGAAGCCGGGTCAAGGACGCCCTGTGCAGCCTCTGGCCGTCAAGAGCTGGCAAGTGCCGCAACACCATGGCCCATTGACGGTTGCTCAGGCGATGGTGTTTTCCGAAACCGCAGATCCCGACATGCTGAATGCAGCGCAGTGGGAGGCGATCGCAAAGTGGATGTGTCTGGGCGGCACGGTGTTCGTTTCTGAAACATCGACAGAAGTGATCAATCGACTGACGAAGGCCGCTCCGCTCGCAATACAGCCGGCGATCAGACATGAGCGGTTGTTGGTACACCGCTGTGGCGGCGGCTCCGTGCGAGAATACTCAGGCCGTTTGTTTTCCGTAGACGATCCGGAGACACACGGACTGATTGCCGAAGCAGCCGCCCAATTGTCCCGAAGCAATACCATGTCGCTGCTTGATCAGACGGACCTGGACTGGTCGGAAGCTCACAACGCAGAGACGACACGAATGCTGGTAATCGCGGTATTCGGCTTCTACACACTGATGTCAGGAGTGGTCACACTGCTGCTGTTTCGGCTGAACAGACGGCAGACCGCAACGTACACGGGAATCGTTGTCTTTGCGGCCTGCGTGGCCAGCGCAGTGCTGGGCGGTATGCTGCGATCCAGCGAAGGCGATCTGCGATGGGTAACGGTGACACAGGCGGGGCCCGGAGGTCTGGTGCAACTCGCCAGAATTGACGTGCAGTCGGCCGGAGGACGCAACTCGCGCGTGGCGGTGCGAGGCCGACATGCGGATCTGCAGCTGATTGAATCGGACACACTGAACTTTCAGGGCAGACATTACTACTACTACGGTTACGGTACCCCGGAATCCGCGCAGATTCATTATCCGCCGTTCTCCTGGCAGGCGAACCTGTTGCCTGACGAATCTGATGCCTGGAAAATCAATGTGCCCATCACTCCCTGGGGCTATCGCCGGACCTATTCTGCTGCGTTTGATCCTGCTGTGAGTGGCCTTGAGATCAAACTGAAATACGAACCTCCGGAGGAGCCGGTTGAGATACAAGTCGGGCAATACCCCCATACCAATGCTCAACTCGGGCAGTTTACTTTGACAGCGACCAATCATTTGCCGTTTGACCTGACTGAATGTCAACTGGTTGTCGGTACCACAGGTGTGAGCCTTTTGGCGGGGGAAGCCACAGAATCCTACGACCCCAGAACTGGTCGCCTCCAAATGCGAAACGGCACCTCCGTCGGCGAATTGTTTCCTGTGGAGTCCATGGCCGAATTCGGGGAACTGCCGAGGTCAAAAATCGTCACTGATGTGGCGATCAGCATGAGTCGTTCTTCACTCGACAACCAGGGTCTTTCCTTTTGGCGGGATCCACGATGGTCGCGTCCACGAATTGCCTACGACGGCGCCACGAGTGCCTGGATCGTTGGTCGAATCTCCCGCTCGCCGGTTCTGTCAATTGATGAGCAGAACAGCGACTTCAAGCCGTTGCAGGAACTGCACATGTTCGTTCAGGAAATCCTGCCGGAAGACATGCCCGAGGCATGGCTGAGATTTCACCAACTCCACCTCTCACAACAGATCGAGTCAGCAGCACAAGTCGACTCGCCCTAAAGCGGTTCCATTTCAGATCTGGCGGCACACGAGGCCTTGCAGTCACGAAATTGTAGCTGAAGTCGTGAGACTTCAGACCGGAACTCTCACGAGTTCCGCTACACATATTTGGGCTGGCCCTCACTCGTTCAGCAACGATGCCCGGGAATTCCAATTCTCCGATGTATTTCCGGCAATTATTGACCGCTTTCAGCCGATCTCGATAAACTGAGTGCCCTCGTCGATGTGTGATGACTGCAGCAGGTTCGTCCCTGGCAGCAATTACTCCCCGGCACTTCTACTCCGCCAAGGCGTCCGGCATGCTGATGATTCTCGGGCAAAACAATTCTGATCGTCGCGGGTTCTGCGATGGAGTCTCCCGCCGCAATTTTATGACCATCGGCGGCATGGCATTGGGTGGGATCAATCTCGCTCAGACGTTGCGGGCGGAATCGGCGACAACCGCCGGGCAATCTCATAAAGCGATCATCAATATCTATCTGCCGGGCGGGCCTCCGCATCTCGACATGTGGGATCCGAAACCCGAAGCCCCTGCGGAAATCCGGGGCGAATTCTCCGCCATTGCCACAAAGGTTCCGGGGATTTTCGTCAGCGAGTTGTTTCCCCGCATGGCTGCGATGATGGACAAGTTTGTCCTCGTCCGCTCGCTGGCCGATTCCGATGGAGCTCACGACGCTTACCAATGCATGACCGGACGTC
>JANNGQ010000586.1:0-6118 GCA_031403975.1 Planctomycetota bacterium | reverse complement strand
CACTGGTTTCAAAGGAAGCTTTCTGGAATCGATCACTCAACTAGTTCCACGATTGCCGATGCTCTATTTGAATCGAATGAGTTCGGGAGAATCCGTCGAAGCTTCGATCGCACGGATTGTCTCCCGGACGGACCGGGCTTTTATCAGCATCAGTTCCTCGGGAAAGTCTGGTTCATCCTTTTCAAAGTAGTCAGCGATCCTTGTGAGTTCCGGAATGACCGATTTCGCGTGGGTGCCATAGCTGAGCAGGACTTTCATCAGCTCGGGTGTCCGCTCCTGGCTATCCCATGGATTCTGATCACGTGTGTATTGAACACAGGCGAGAATTCCTTCCTCGATCCGATGTTTGGCCAGGAGCCGGAGCCCTTCCACGCGAATCGAGTCGGCGAACATCTCTCCGCTCGGAGCGGGTTCGACGACAGCCTGATAGATGGCGGGTAACAGTGGTTTGATGTCGGCGACGGAGAGATTGCGATAGACGGATCCGATGCTGCCACGTGCACGGCCGTCTTGATTCCTCAGCCCAGCCTTCACGGCCTTGTAGAGCGCATCGCGATCTACTCCATCAAGCGACTGGCTGAGCATACCACCGTCGTAATCAAAAAGGGCGAACGACAGATAACGCTGCTGCATCCCGCGAGGATCGTTCTCCATGTCCACGTGAGCCAGCAGCTCAAGAAGTTGCGGGACGGATTCCATGGCAGGAGCACCAATGCCTGCAAGGGCCTCAGCTGCTTTGATTCGCAGCCAGAGATCTTTTTCAGACAACGATTTCCGCAGCAATTCCACAGCAGGCGTTCCACGTGCTTGAAGAGCTGCCAACGCCTGGCAGGCACCATAGCGTGATTCGATGTCAGGAGACTCAAGCATTTTCAACAGAGGCGGAATTGATGCTTCCTTGCGGCGAGCTAACGCCATCGCGGCTCGCTCACGAACCACTGGCGACCAACTACCGACACTTTCGAGGAGCTGATCTGCGCTGAGTGCGTCATAAGCGCTGTTTCGATCTTCATTGTTCCAGCCGCGGCCATCGAGGATCAGTGATTGGGCGGCGGCGGCATCCAGCTCCGGGGCAACGCCTGGGCGTTTGCCTGTGAGATAAATCTTCTTCAGCGGCATCGCATAGGCCAGGAGGTAACCGCCGGTGCTGTCCCATCCTGCGTAACTGTCGTCCTCAATCTCCGGCGGACCCTGGTGAAGCCAACTGCCGTCCCACTGCCGCGCGAGGTCAAAATACCACGCGCCAAACTCGTTCATCCAGGCCCCGGTCGCGTGAGGGCCGGACTGAGCAACGCCGGGTACCGCCCATAGGATGTTGAAGTAATTTCCGGTGTGTCCGCCATCTCGCTCAGGTCCGTGAGAGGCGATGCTCATGCGGGAAAAGAACTCTGCGCCATTCGCCTCACCCAACAGATTGAACAACACGGCGGCCATTCCGCATTTGCCGTTGTCTTCGTGCGTCTCAATCCACGGGTGATGGTCACCATACGGAATCGCACCTTTGCCGATATAGAATCGCAACAAGCGGGCACTACGTTCAATGGCCCGGGTCACCTCGGGATTTTTCACGCCGGCTTCTCGGGCCATCACCAGCGAAATTGTCAGCGGCAGCCCAGGGGCATTCATCATCCCGTAGCCGCCGAGGCGACCGTCAGCAATCGCGAACCCGTGGCCCCAGGAACCTACTGCACTTTGCCCCCTGGAGGCTTCCATCGCGAGCCGCCGCAGGCCCGGCATGACCGACTGGTCTCCTGTCGCCATGACATATTCGGAGAGCAGCATGATGACGTAGCCGTAATGCCATGTTTGAAAACTGTCGGCCGAGTAGTCCGCAGCCCACTGGGCTTCTTTCCGGACCAGCAGGAGGTAGTCAGGATTCTCGCTGGCCAACAAGGCGAGCGCGTTGAGACATCTTGGAATGGGATCCAGATTGGAATCCTCACTGTATGCCGGATCAGTCATGCGAACAGCGAGAGCGCTGCACCCTTGTTCAAGAAGTTGCTTCGATTTCGGACAGTCAAAAGGCGCGGTGTCGCTGTAGCTGCCGAGCACTGGAAGTTGGACGACGACATCCTGCGTCTGGCCATCCCTTTCACGAGTCAGTGTCAGTTTGCCTCCACCGGCTTCCGATTCAGCCTCAGTGACAGCCTTTCCAAATTCGGTACGAGGATCGAAAGAAAACGGCTTGCCTCCGACACCAAGGATGGTGTCTCCAACCAGGAACACGCCATCGGCGGGGGCCCCCTTTTCCACTTTGGTAATGGAAATCTCGCGGGCATCTGTGGTCACCATCCTGTCGCAAAACATCCAGCCGCGCAGCCCTGTGGGGCCGAGGTTCCAGTCGTGCACGGCCCCCTCGGGAACGACATCGCCTTGCGCAAAAACTGGGGCTTGCGCGGCGAACATGACTGCGAGTGAAAGGGCAATGAGAGTGATCTTCATCAGGACTTCCAAATTGGCATCGGCATTACGCAAATGCGGTTACGACAAGAGAATGAGGCCAGAAGAATTGCTTTCGTGCCTGCGCATGAATCAGAATCACGCCGTCGGCTCATCGCCAGCTACCGCGCTCCGGGTGGAAGATGTTCGAGGAGATATCGGATAATCAGCATTCTGACATGCACCAACGTCCCGCGCCTTCGCGAAGGCCGTGGTCACGATTGGGATAAACCATGTAATCAAACGGTTTCCCAAGTTCGATCAGCCGATCAACTAACCCTTCGATGATCTGAATGTGAGTATTCGTTTCGCCTGACCCTGTGATAATCAGCAGTTTGCCCTTCAGACCGTCAGCGTAGTTGATGGCTGCCGCTCGTTCATATCCGTCGGGATTCACTTCACGCGTTCGCATGAAGATTTCCTGGAACCAGGCGTTGTAAAGATGCGGCTGCGGCTTAGGAACTACAGCAATTCCGACGTGATACGAATCGGGCTTGCGAAACATAGCGTTGAGTGTGTTCGATCCGCCACCGCTCCATCCCCAGATGCCAACACGAGACAGATCCACGTACGGATGCATCCTGCCCAACTGCTTGAGTCCCGCTTCCTGTTCCTCCGTGGAAAGGGGTCCCAGACTGCCAAATATCGCACGCCGCCAGGCAGCCCCCTTCGGTGCGGGAGTCCCACGGTTGTCGATCGACACGACCAGATATCCCAGATCCGCGACGACACGATGAAAGTCAATCTGGGCTGCTCCCCATTCATTCAATACGGTCTGAGCATGAGGCTCGCCGTAGACGTAAATGAAGACAGGGTATTTTTTCGACGGATCAAAGTCCTTTGGCCTGATCATCCATGCGTCCATCGAAACGCCATAACCGATGTCGAGTTGAACGAAATCCGTCGAGCACGATATGACTCCCTGCATCTTCTCGCGGAGTTCGCTGTTGTCTTCCAGCGTTCGAACAACCCGATGCCCCGACAGTTCGACAAGCTCAACCATCGGGGGCGAATCCAGCGTGGAGAAAGTATGAAAGGCCCACTTCGCATCAGGTGAGAAATCGTAGTTGTGTGTTCCGGGTTGGTCCGCAGGAGTGATTCGCTCCAACTTGCCAGTCCCATCAAGGGGCACACGGTACAGATGCTTCTGTGTTCCATTGTCCGGAGATGCGTAGAAGTAATACCAACCGCCATCTTCATCAATCGCTTCGCGATCAATGATGTCGTACTCGCCGGGTGTCAGTAATGCCAACTCCTTCCCTTCGCGTGACCAGAGGAACGCATGTCGCCAGCCATCCTTTTCACTCACCACAACAAATGCCTGGCCGCCGCGAATCCAGGTCAAACCGGAATTCTTACCCTGACTCGACTCTGCCCACGCGTCGTTCGATTCGTGAAAAATCGGCTTCACGTTGCCACCGATTGCCGCCAGCAGAAAATCACGCTTGTCACGGAAACGGCTCAGTTTCTCCACAAGCACTTCTTCCGAGTTTCCCGCCCAATCGACTTGCCCCAGATAAAAACCTTCTTCCGGTTGTTCAATGGGCAACCATTGCATGTTCTGTCCATCGGAATCCACAACCCCGACGCGAAGCTTCTCGATTTCTCCCCCGACTCTCGCAAACCTGTGATTCTGAATTCCTGGATACGACGGATCATCAGGCACCAGCACCGGTCGCTGTCGCACGTGGGTGGCATCGGACTCAACAAAGACAACTCGGTTCCCGTCAGGGCTCCAAACCGGATTGTGATAGTCGATGTCTTGTTCTGCCGAATGCTTCGTCAACTGAATTCGCTGCCCGCTGACCAGATCGCGCACCAAGAGATTTCGCTCTTGAAATTCCAGTACCCTTGTGCCGTCCGGCGAAAGAAGCGGCCCAGGTTCAGATTGCTTTCCTTCATCGGACTTTGGCTCGATACGTTCGCCCGTGCGAACTTCGTAGCTGGCCCTGATCCGCTCGTCCGTTTTTGGATCCCGTTCCTGGACCGTGTACCCAGAACTGTCAGGCAGCCATTCCGCCTGGAACATCCGGGGGCGAAACTCGCCGCGTTCGTAGATCCCCTTCAACCGGGACTCGGTTTCTTCCTGCCACGATGAACCGCGGAAGCCCTGAGCTTGAGCTTCGCTAACTCCCATTGCCAGTGAAAGCACCAGCGATAAGGATGCAAAAGGTATGTTAAGAGGTTGAGTCATTGTGTTTTCCGTTGTCAGGTACCAGCGATTGGCAGTGGCTCAGGCCTAGTGCCACATCTCTCAAACGACGGTGCATGAGGTGAGTGGTTTTGGCAGGCTCTGGCTTTTGCTCAGCTTAACGCGACGATGCGGCGAGACGAACTTGGGGCGTCTGATTTTTTGGACCGGCTTTCCGGTGTAGGTCCACGCGAAGGGATGGGCCATCGTGGTGTTGTAATAGGTCATGAACTCTCGGAGTTGCGATTCCAGGTCGGCCACTGAGAGAAAATTTCCGCCCCGCAACAGCTTTCGATGAATGATCCCGAAAATGATCTCAATCTGATTGAGCCACGAACTGTGTTTCGGGAGGTAGACAAATCGGATTCGATGAAGGGGGTCCGACAAGAACGCCTTTCGCGTGGCCATGGATTTCAGGATGCCGCACTTTTTTTTGTCCCAGATCGTCGAGCGCGCCACATTGAGCGGCCGTCCAGATCACGAGGCTTTCTGACATGTGCGTATTGAGGCAATCCACGACGATCACCCATTCGCCGTCGGTGTCGCTGCTCACGGTGCGCGCGATGTGCTGCACGAATTCGGGTTCGGTGCGGGTCGGCTCCAGCGTGGGAGAGACGATCTTGCCGGTGACCACGTCCAGACCCGCCGTCAACGTCGTCGTGCCATGACGAGTGTATTCAAACTCCTGCTTGGTCACCTGTCCGGGTTGAACGGGCTTGTCAGGAGCATTGCGTTCGAGAGCTTGCAGCGAGGTCGCCTCGTCCACGCTGACCGTATGAGTCCCATTCACGGCGGCCTTCTGCGGAGCCTCCAGATAGGTGTTGCAAACATTTTCCACCTCGCGCTGGAACTTGTCGGGATCTTTCTCCGTGCTGGTGAGCCACATCTTCTTGCGATGCGGTTGCAGCGCGGCTTGCTGCAAGAAGCGACCCACTTGCGCTCGCGAAATCGTGTTGACGATTTTCCGCGCGAGCACCTCGTCACGCAACTCATTGAGCGTCCAGTGGTGGATGGGACGCCCTGATAGCTTCGGCGACTCACACGCCAACCCGATAATCAGTGCGACCTGATCCGCCTGGAATGTCGGTGGCGCACCCGGTCGCGGTGCATCCGACAACACGTCGAGAATCGCCTCACGCAACCGCTGAGGTTCGTTGCATTCCCAAACGCACAACGACTCCCACGTCTCCCGCCAACGTTGCCGCCAGATTCCGACTTGTTGCCGGTTGAGTTTCACCTCCACCGCGATCTCCCCATTCAACCACCCCTGAAACCCCCGCAAAATGATCGTCGATCGCTGCACGACGCACTGCGCGACCGTGCGCGAACGACTGAGTTCCTGTAAGATGACCTGCTGCTTCTCGCTGAGCTGAATTCTCGCTGCCGTCCCTGGCATGGCTTGACCTCCCGCCTCAAAATCGAAGACTGACGGGAGATACGCGACTTTCCGATTTCATGAAACCCCAATTGAGAGATGTGGCACTAGCC
>JANNGQ010000585.1:0-4968 GCA_031403975.1 Planctomycetota bacterium | reverse complement strand
GATGAAAGCCCTGGAGAAGGATCGTGGACGCCGGTATGAATCTGCCAGTGCCCTTGCGGCCGACCTTCAGAGATACCTCAACGACGAACCGGTTCTCGCGTGTCCGCCATCTGCCAGGTATCTTGTTCGCAAAGTGATCAGCCGGCATCGGCGCACGGTCGCAGCGGTGTTCTTCATTGCGACGGCTCTGCTGTTGGGCACGGGGGTCAGCCTTTGGCAGGCAGAGGAAGCGAGGCATGCACAACGCCAGGCCAATGAGTATCTGGAAAATGCTCAGATCGAAAAGAACCGCTATCAGGGGCTCGCCTGGCGATCCGGAATTCGCGAAGCGTATTCAGCCTGGGACGAACGGAGGTGTGCCGAAGTTGACCAGATGATGGAAGACCTGAAGCAGTCTGATCCCCAGGCTGAAATCCAGCTGGAATGGCAGATGCTGCGGCAGGAGTTGAACCGATCATTTCGCACACTTCTTAAAGTTTCGGCACCGCTGCATGAAGTGCGGCTCATCCCCGATTCGACCCATGTCGCTGCAGTCGGAGGGGACGGCAACATTTACATTGTCGATACGCATTCATCAAAACTCATCCGGACAATCTCCACCGGTGTGGCCTCACTGCATGCACTGGCCGTCAGCACTGATGGGCGGCTCCTGGCAACCGGAGGGGTTACGAACCTGTTGAGCGATCGGGCCATCCCGTTGATTTACGATCTGCGAACGGGAGAACGACTTTTCGAGCTGCCAGGCCAGCTGACAACGATTGAATCCCTGGAGTTTTCCGCCGACGCCAAATGGCTGGCCTGTGGCGCACGCTATGAAAATGTCCAGGTGATTGAGGTCGAAACCGGGCATGTTACCGAGGTTCCGGCAAACCGTCGAAACGTATGGCTCTCCAGATCTAACGACGGACGCCAGTTTGCAGTCCAGGAGAGCCCTAATTCGATCTGGATTGCTGACTTCTTTCCACCGTTTTCCGGACGTTCGATGGTGACGACCATTCACCCGATTAAATCCTTTTGGAACCCTGCGACGAATCATCTGTTCAGCATACTCATGGGTGTCGAAACACTTCATCTGTACGACGTCAGTGTCGAAAAAAACGTCTGTGATCTGATGGGTGTCGGATATGCCGAGTGCTTTCAATTGAGCGAGGACTCGTCTCTGCTGGTCGCCGGCCTCGTCAGCGGTGACGTTGTGTTCTGGCCCGTCGGGGCAATGCTGTCGCCGGAAGGAAGTACTGACGGACGAGAATCCAGTTCCGTCAACGGATACACAAATTGGGGTACGGTGGTGTTTCCCCGGATTGAGATGGGCCACCGTTGGAACCTGGCCACGTCCCCCATCACATCCGTGGCGATTTCTGACCAATGGATTGTGGCGGCTGCCTACGGAGGCGAATTACTGGCAATGCCGAGACCGGGCGGAAATACAGATCGCGCTGACGGGGTCGATTCATCTGAACAATTCCTGACTGACTCTGCGACCTGGAGTCCGGATGGTCGCTATGTTGTCGTTGGCCGACGCGACGGAGCGGTTTGCCGGGCCGACCTGGTGCATCAGTCCCAGCAATTGCCGCAATCGTCCTCGTCACGAGTGACAGGGTCGATTGACAAGCGTCCTTCCTTTGCACCGGACGAGCTCGGTCCGTGGACGACTGTGTCACCACCGAACGCCGGGCGTGTGACCGCTGTCGCGATTTCACCGGACCAGAGATCTGTGGCCTGGGCACGTCATCAGAATGGCGTCATTCTGCTGCGGGAGAATACCGAGACCATTCTGCGTCACGATGGCGCCGCCGCACCTTCGGCGCGTGCGCCGCGGATTACGGCCATGGAATTCTCACCGGATTCCAAATGGATTGTCTGGGTTCATGGGCGAGAGTTGCATGTCGCCGATCATTTCAGTGAAGATGCAACGGTGCGGAGTTTTGCGCTGCCAGGCGGTGCCGATTGTGTGGCATGGTCGGCTGATGGAAACACTCTCATCGCTGGCGGTGAGTTCAATCATCTTGTTGCGCTGAATCTAGGAACAGAATTGCTGCGTAAGTTTTCAGATTGCGGAAACGCTACCGGAGCGATTCGGTTCAGCCAGGACCAGTCAACGGTCTTTTCCGGACACGATGATGGTACGGTTCGGATCTGGACAAGTGCCGGAGCCTTGCTGAAATCACTCCCGCTGCATCCTGCGATCGTGCGGTCCATCGCACTGAGTCATGACGGTCGTCTTGGTGTCAGTGCCGACGTGCGGGGAAATCTCGCCGTGTGGCTGGCCGAAACGGCAGAACGCATCGGAATGCTGAGCACCGAGCGATTCATCACAAACTCAGCCAGGCTTCCCTGGCCGGCAACACTGTTTACAGGGAATGACAGGCAGTTTCGGATTCTGTTTTCAGATCCGCAGGAAAGACTGGCATTGCGAACGTGGGACCTCAAGCCGCTCCTGAAGGATCGCTCCGACTGAATTGTCGGAACAAATTTGCTCCGAACTCTGTAGCCAGGCGGCTCGCCGCGCTTCACACCAGGGTTGCAAATGACTGTCGCATGAATAGTCTCTGGAACGCCTCGACTGGGCTGAGCATCAAAACGGCAGCGACAAACTCGGGCAGAACCCGGCTGAGCTCTTTCAAACACTCGAACGTCCGACGTTGATTCCCTCTTCCCAGCCGCAGGAAAACCTCAGCTTGGTTCTGCAAATCTGCCGATCAACCCTGCCGGCGGGAATGGCGGGCGGTACGATTCGAGGATACGGTTCCGGAGTTCCGGCGGTTCTGGCCACTGAACATTAAGGCAGTATCACTCCGATGACGATTTCAATGACTGACTATTTCCGGACGCGGGAATCCGACCGGAAGAAAGAAACTCGTTACATCAATGTGATCAACAAGGACAGCTGCACTTCGTGCAATTCCTGCGCGACTGTGTGTCCGGTTGACTGCATTTACGAAGTTGTCAGCCCGGTTCCATCGGAAAGCTACCACCAGATTGACACCAGCCGCTGCATTGGCTGTCAGATGTGCTACCGGTCGCCCAACGACAGCAGTGATTTTTATCAGCTGACGATCTGTCCCTGGAACGCGATCGACATGCTTCACAATCCGAACGTGAAGCCGGACGACAAGTCGGTGCTTGAGCCGTATTATCGGGGAACGGGCACAAAACTGCCATGGCCGAAGCTGGAAGAATATGCGTATCAGCTGTTCCTGGACGGAGAGGTGTTCCTTCATGCGGGTGAAGAACTGCTTCACAGGATTTTTCATCTGCTTCAGGAGGAAGCATGGATGTACAGCGAGTCGGACAACGTTCGAATCGTGTGTGAAGAAGTCGAACGCGGTGAGGGCTTTGTACGTTATCGGGCCACGGAAGAAGGCCGCAATCTCCTGGACTGCATGTTCCGAGACTATCGCCGAATCTTCATGGACTGAAATCTGCATTCAATTGCTCCGGCCCTTGCGATTCACGGTGCGGGCCTGAATAATCCGCCTCCTGCGTTCATTTTCGGAGGCCGACGGATTTCGGCGATTCGGAGGCGAAACGCTGTCTCCAATCGCGGCGGGTCCAGCCTAACCGGGTCAGGTCCGAGAGGAAGCAGCCCTGCGGTCATGTGACTCGGGTGTGTGCGGAGACAGCGTTTTGCTTCTTTTTCCCGTCGTTCTGGCGTTGAACGTTGACAGTCGCAGGGTTATTCTTCAGCGTTTCTGAAAAACCGCAGTGAGTTCAGGTTGCTGATGGAGTCAGGGACTTCTCGGTTTGAACGCTGTGCAGACTATGGATTTCGTTTCAGGGTAATTGCAGATGTCGGATGATTTATTTGTCAAGGCGCAACGCCGGACTGGACTTGGCTCCGTGGATGCAAAGCGTCTGCGCGTCGCCGGTCGTGTACCTGCCAACATTTACGGGCTTGGCAAGACGGGTGAATCCGTCTCATTGTCTCGTGATCTGGTAGAGAAGCTTGTGGCCACCCGCTCATCGGTCGTCGATGTGGAGCTTGACGGTGCCGTCGATAAGGCGGTTGTTCAGGAATTGCAGTGGGATGTTTTCAGTACGTCGATTCAGCACATCGACTTCCGTCGCGTCGACCCAAACGGTCGGACGACTGTCGATGTCGCTCTGGAACTGCGCGGTGAGCCTGTTGGTCTGAAGGACGGTGGAGCTCTGCGGCAACTGGCGAAAACTGTGTCGATCGACTGCCCGGACTTCCGGGTTCCAAAGAGCATTGCCGTTCGTATCGGCGCACTTCGGATCGGTGAGTCGGTTACAGCCGGAGATTTGCAGATTCCGGAACATGCGAGACTAGTAACGGCTGCCGACGAGTTGATCGTCGAGCTGTATGACCCGCGCAAGGCCGTCTGAGGAATCCGTCGTTCTCGCTGGCCAGGCAGTGCGATGCAAATGAAACTGGTCGTAGGACTTGGCAATCCGGGGGCGCAGTATTCCGGAACTCGTCATAACGTGGGTTTTGATTTGGTGACAGAGCTGGTCCGGCGGTGGCAGCCGGGAAAACCACAGGAGAAGTTTCAGGCGGAGATTTGGGAGGCGTTTTCTGCGTCGGGAAAAGTACTGCTCGCAACGCCGCAGACCTTTATGAACCGCAGTGGCGAAGCGGTTCTGCAGATCGCAAAGTACTGGCAAGTTGCCCCGAACGATCTGGTAATCGCCTGCGATGACATTAACCTGCCGCTTGGTTCGCTTCGCTGGCGGGCTGGAGGGTCCTCAGGTGGCCAGAAGGGACTGTCAGATATTCTGCTGAGGCTTGGTTCGGAGGAGATTCCACGCCTGCGGCTGGGAGTTGGGCGGCCACCCGGTCAGATGGATCCTGCCAGTTGGGTTCTTGCCCGGTTCAGGCCGGGCGAACGTGAAGAAGCAGAAATGATGACGAAGCTGGCTGCGCCACCACTCCCACGACAAGCACGGTTGCGATGGCGCCCGCAGCGGCGAAGGCCAGCTTGTTCCGGCGAACCCACTTCTGAAATC
>JANNGQ010000584.1:0-10357 GCA_031403975.1 Planctomycetota bacterium | reverse complement strand
CCTCGACGCCCCTTCGCAGGCCACTCGATGAAGCAATGCTCATAGTCTCGACCCTATGAGCGATTCCAGCGAGTCGAGCGAGCCAGTCGTCCGGGTCTCGGAGCTCTCGCGCCAGTTCGGCGACCGGGACAGGCCCATTCGTATCTGCACAACTCGCCATTCCTGCCAAAGTCATTGAAATCGAGATCCGGACGAGCAGCAAAGCCCGACACTCCCGGGGGGTTGACCGTAATTCAGAGGCACCGGGAGACACAAGTTTTTGGATCTGGGCTCAATCCTGATGACCTATGGAGTTTGCGGTCTCACTTTGATTTGCCGCTATCAGCGTCCATCAGCGGTCATTAGCGGTTTGAAACCACTTATAGACGCTGATAAACGCTGATGAATCGCAGCAGCACGCGGCAAGGGATCCTGCCCGAGGACATTCATGGTCGTGAATTGTGTAGATCCGAATGGGACATGTAGCGATGAATGGACCCGTTGGTGGTGTGACAGTCGATGAAGACGTGAGGATTCCATGTGTCGATCAGGCGGACCAGTGACTGACATGGTCCGCTCGATCATCGCACGCTTGCAGGAATCGATTGACCTCGTGCGAGACGCTCGTTGCTTCATAGTTGCTGGCCTCCGCCACTGTCAGCAGATCGTCAGGAGTGTCCGCGGGATCCTGCGCCACGAGAGGAGAAATCATCAAAACAACGAGCAGTGGAATGAACCACACCGCGAAGGAGCGGAATGAAGGTGGCATCAGATTCTCAGTGATCGAGTTGCAGAATTCACTTCCAACACGGCTGAACCATTCACTCCGTGTTTTGAGGCGGTCACGCAGAATACTGCTGACGAGACATGACCACGAAGCGACTCTTGTTGAAAGCACCTGTGAAAACACGGCGTTTCAAAGTAAATTCCTGATTCAAGAGACAAGAAGCAACTGTTCAGAGATCGTGAATCTGTCAACGCCACTTCAATTGAGCCGAGTCTGTTTCTTGTTGACCCGAGCAGTGCAGTCGAACCGTGATCCGGATTTCCTGAGAGTGAACATGAGTCGATTCATACGTCTTTGGCCATCCGTCGCCTGTGCGTTTCTGGTTGGGGCAGACGATGGAGTCAAATCGAAAGTCGTTCAGGGCGAAGAGCTGGAATGGCGTTATGTGGCGACGGCTTCGGAAGCCGGTTTTTCCCCGCAGATGAAGTTGGTGGCGCTCGATCAGGTACCTCCGGAAGATGTAACGGTGGATGTTCCAGCGACCGGCGCTGCTCGATTTGCCCAGATACGCTATGGCAGCTTTGATTCGCGACGTGTGGCTCTGATGGTGGTCCCATCGGACAGCGGAGCCGATCTGTTTGTGGATTCCAATCATGACCGACGGCTGTCGGAACGAGAGCAGGTCAAGGATGCGAGCTCGGAGTGGACCATACCAATCGACGCCGAATTCGTGGACGGCAACGCCATCGCCACGGACAAACGGCGGGTGCGACTGCGGTATGCGAAAGACAAACTGAGCATCGGAACTATTGGTTACGTTGAAGGACAAATCGACTTCGAAGGACTCCGGGTGGCCGTTCGAAGAGTCGATTGCAACGGAAACGGGCAGTTCGCTGATCCGACGGACCTTGTCTGGATGGACATGAATGGCGACGATCGCTGGGACGCCTTTGCGGAACGATTTCCCTTCACGCCTTTCTTCCGTCTGAACGGCACTGCGTACACCAGCGCGACGGACCTGCGTGGTCAGCGGTTCTCGTTGTCGAAGATCGAAGCAACCGGCTCACTGCAATTGCAGATCTCCGACGCATTTCGTGAGCGAGGTCTGGTGAAATTGGGGGTCGTGATGGCCGGACGTGCTGGTTCGATCATTCATTTGGATCAGGACAGTGCCGCGGTCGAGGTGCCGGTTGATGATTATCGTCCGGTCAGTCTGATCGTTACGTTCGAACCGGCTGCTCCGCCGAACGTCTGGACGTTTGAATTCGTGAGTCGCGGGGCCGACGAGAACACGGAATGGGGCCGAGTTTCAAAGAATTCGATCTCCGCAGTGAATCCACTCAGCGGCCTGACGTTTGGCTGCGTGCTGAATCGTGAAGATTCGACATACTCGCCGGGAACCAGAATTGTGATGCAGCCGACACTTGAGACTGCTAACGGACTGCGGATTCAATCCGTCTATTTCGGCCGCGATGCGTCGCGGTCAGCCGGTGAACCCAGAGCTCAGATGAAGGTTGTAGATACGAGTGGCCGCTCGATCGGCCGCACGACGTCGGGCTTCACCTGAGGCACCTTCTGTGAGGCCTCGGTCAGAGTGCCACCGGATCTGTCACCTTCATCACTCGATCTTCATTTAGAATTCGATAGTGGACCGCTGGCAGGGACACTCACTGCCGTTCGAACCGTGAAGATTGTCGCAGACAAGCCGCAGAATCAACAGCCGACTGAGTGACTTGCGCGCATCGAACGATTATCGCGATTTCTGAGACTCAAGACGCTGCGCAGAGAGAGACCACGATGCGAATGACTCAAGTGAACCTGATCGCTGCCACTCTTGCTGCGACGTGGTTCTCTGCCGCACCATCAGCGTTATTCGCCAGCGAAATTGTACTGGAGTGTCGCGTCATCGACACCAGCGGGCAGCCGATTCCCGGAGTCCAGGCTGTCGCGCGAATGATCGCGAATGCTGACCCGAAATCCGGCGAGACTGTCATCGAAGATACACTTCAGAAACTGATGTCATCGGACAGCGAGGGCATCGTCACCGCTCGATCGCTCACGACGGGTTCAACTCATGTTCTGGAATTGTCGCTCGATGGCTATGCGCCGGCCTGCAGCCGCCGCAGCCATATCGACGACACCGGAACCGTCAGATTGCCGGATGTCATGCTCCGTCGCCTGAGAACGGTGGAGGGACGCGTGTTGGATGCCAATGGGCAACCTCTGCCGGACGTGACGGTTCGCCAGGCGGGCGACGGACCAGCCTGGACAACAAGTCTCACTGATGTCGACGGCACGTTTCGGCTCGATGGTGTTCCGGAAGGACTGGCACTCGTGTTTGCGGAACGTGAAGGATTCTGGTTCACCGGAAAGCGAGCTCCCACAGACGACGAACGGCTGGCCATCATACTCACTCCGCGATCCCGGCCGAATTCCGAACAATGCGATGTGAATCGGACTTCACCCGCTGCAATACTCAAATCGGAAACCAAATCCAGGCCCGTTGATGAACTCATCGAAGACATTCGCAGAGCCTCACAGGATGGCGACCGGCCGATTCTCTACCAGTTGTGGCCGCAGCTTGGCACAATCGATGAAGCCCGCGCGATGGCACTTCTGGAGGAACTGAAAATCGAGAAGGGTGACCGGGCGGGTCTGCTTCAGAGACTTGTCCACGCGGAGATTGAACGCGATTTTGAAAACGGTCTGGCCCGGCTCATGGATTGCGAAGATCCGAACGATCGCATCTCGACGATCGTCTATGATCTGCTGCGATCGTCCTCTTTGGACGGTGTACAGAAAAAGACATTGCTGACCCTTGCAGTGACGGATCTGCGATCAATTCAGGATCCGTTGATACGAGTCCGTTTCACATCTTCGCTGCTCAAACCTTTGAACGACTCCGGGGCACGAACCACCGTTGACCAGCTTGTCGATGAAGCACTGGCGCTGCTGGATCAGGCGGGTGACGCGACGGCAATTCAAAACACCGTCGGCTCATTGGCTGAAGCACTTGCTCCCATTGATCCTGATCGCGCTTTGACGCTGCTTGAGAAGTCCGCCCCGATGTTTTCCGCCTGGATCGCAACGGGAATTGCCCGGCATGATCCAGGCAAAGCGGCCGAAATGCTCCGCAAATACGAATACAGCGCCAGCGGCGGCTCACGACTTGGACGCTGGTACAATCTGCCAAAGGCCTGCTACTTCATGGCATCGGCAGACACCGATCAGGCGGTCTCGATCGCGGAACTGATTGACGGGATTGTTTATGAGACGCCACGATTCAGCGTCTATGTCCCGAGCGCCTTCGGAGGCAGCGGTGTGAATCGCAGTGGGATTCGAAACCTTGTTGATCAGGCCACAAACATCTTCAGCCAGGTCCTTCCGCGTTCCGACGAGCCCGCAGCAGATCCGGTGGTGATTCTGCTGAAAGCGCGAATTCATGGATTTATCGCTCAGGCGATTCTGAAGTCCAATCCGCTGAGAGCCCGCGCCCTGATTGAAGGTTCGGTCAATGCCATCATGCCGCTGCGTGAAGGAGTCCGGAACCACGGCGGCGGATTCCTCTACACTCCATCACTGTTCATGGTCAGCCTTATCCCGGCAGCCGCCGAAGTTGATCCCGGATTTGCTGCCGAAATCTGCTGGCGATCTCTGGCACTACGGTTGCCGCCAAGTGGTATGGACGATGAGGAGAGGCAACTGCTTGACATCGCCGAACTGAATTCACTGATTGCCGTCGCCACGCTGGATCATCCATTGGCTGTTGAACTGTCCCAGACAATTTCGTACCGAGGTGCCGCACGGTCGTTTGACGGCACGTCGGCCAGTTCATGGCCAGTGTTCCTGTGGCAAACGATCGATCCGGTGTCCGGACAGCAATGGATCAGCACCATCTGCGATCGCGGAGTCGCCGGTGCCACATCGCCACGTTCAAACATTTCCCGACGATGGGCGTCGTATATGTCATCAGGTGAACAATTGCATCAAAAAACCTGGCTGCATCGGGCGGAAACCTGGATAAACTCAACCATGTGGACTGACGGCTTTCTGGACGACGAAAACTGACCCGATTCCGAAAAGCAAAGTAAAACGTGCAGCGCAGCGGATTCGCGCTTCAGGCGTTGCACAACGACTGACTGCCGCCGACCCAGCGTCAGAAGCCCGGCTGTTTGGAAAAGCCGGGCTTCTCATCAACCGTCCGCAGCATTGCCAAGTCGGTTTTCACGTTCGAATCGTTACATGGCGAACCACGGTTTCGCAAGCGGGTCAGTCTTGAAAAAGTCGAGCATCAGCCGGGCCACTTTGTCCCGGCCTGCTTCGGATGGATGAGTGCCGTCGTCGGCAAGGTCGGTTCGCGTGTAGACGAGCTGGTCTGATGCCCTTGGAGTTATGCCGTCGGCCCAGAAGTATGGACCCCACAACAACAGGGGAGCTTTGACGTCGCCCTTTTCAGCGGCAAAGTTCAGCGATGGTTCTCCTTTGATTTGATCCTGAATCAGCCACCGAACGGGAAACGCGGACTCGTAGGCGTACGGCTCGGGATTCAAATTGTTTTTGGCATAGCCACCGTAGATGCGACTCGACAGATACGCGATCCGCAGGTTCGGAAAGCGCACCTTCGCGTTCTGGATGACGGCGAGCGTATCGCGCTGCAACTTCCGACCGTGCTCTTCAAGGTCACCGCGAGGTCCCTTGTTTGCCAGCTTGATCCATGCGACCTGTACCTGCTCAGGCGTCACTCGCGCGGTCGCCAGTCTTTGCAGCGCAACGGTCCACGGTTGAGCATCGGCCTCAACCCATTCGGCCATCGCCTGACCACCCTGAGCGCAATCGACGATTGTCAGTGTCTCTGATTTCTCGGGGTCCGCATCCGCGATCCTCTTGAACCGCGAAAACTCCTGAGTTGCATTCGACATGCTGATTGAAACAAACACGATTTTACCGTCTGACGCCGGCCTGCCATCTCCATTCAGCGGCTGAATGCGACTCAACTCCTGTTCCGCGGCACGAACGTGCTCTTCCGGCGGTGAGTTTTCGCCGCTGCCGTACAACCCGCCGTCCTGTGACAGGTAGCGATCATCAGCCGTCATTTCCGTCAACGGTTTCAGCCCCGTTGTTTCGCGTGGCGTGCGACCGCCGGACTGCGGCGTACCTTTCCGTCGAGCCTCGATCGCCCGCTTCAGGTAATTGTCTTCGTCGACAGTCAACTTTGCTCCGCTTTGCCGACGCTGCATTAGTTTGCGAGCGCGTTCAAAGTCGATCGACTCCTGTTTCTGTTCGACGGCCGGTCGAGTCGGTGGTGTCGATTCCTTTTGAGTCTGCCCTGCGACAGTAGAAGCGGAAAAAATCGCAAGGCAACCGGCCATCATCCACTTGAGATTGTGATTCATCAGTCACTCCCGATATGTAAAACCTGACATTTCGCTGGATCCACGCTGCTCTCGAAATGTTCGCATGGACATTTGCGTGGCCGATCTCATTCGGTGATTGAAAATCCCGAATTTGAGCTCCGAATTGCTGAAAGGTTGCCTGCGGAAGCGACATTCATTTCCTGTACCGATGCCTGAAACCACTTCGGAAAGGAGATGTCCCATGAGTCACATTCAAAACAGCACGAACACGCCGTCATACAGGTCGCTTTCACATACCAGGAACGCAATCCTCACAGGACTGCTTGCGGCCTGCGGGCTGCTGACAGGACGATCCTGCGGGGCTCAATCCATTGTGGAAGACTATCTCTCTGATCCTGCTTTGGGAATCGACGGAGATGTCATCTATGTCTACTGCACAGAAGACGATGACCATGTGCGGGTGAGCGATTATCCGGACTGGGAGAACTACATCCTGGTGGAGATTCTGGACCAGGATTTCAATCTTCTGACGACCGAATACTTCTTTGCTCCTCAGTACGAAGCCGTGATCGTGGAGCTCGATGGCGGGTACGACGGCTTTTCGAACACCACCGATTTCCCAGAAGTTGTCTACGGCGGCATCGGCAATGACACAATGTATGGAGGTTACGGCGAGGCTGGAGTCGACAAGCTCTTTGGAGAAGATGACGATGATATTCTGTACGGTGGACTCGACAGCAACACGATCGACGGCGGTCTCGGTGGCGACTACCTTTTCGGTGAAGGCGGCAATGATGTCGTTCATGGTCGCGACGGCAACGATTTTTTGCAGGACGACACAGGCATCGACACATTGAATGGAAACAACGGGAACGACATCCTGATCGGCGGTGTCAACACGGGAGCCGACAACATGCAAAATTTCCTGTCCGGCAACCAGGGCGCGGATCAGTTTCGAGTCGACCTGAAATACACCAGCATCCTGGTGAACGGGAAATGGATCTCCGTTCCGTCACCGGAAGACTCGCTGCTCGACGTCAGCGCGCCCGCAGGGGATACAACGTTTTGAGCGAGCGGCAGATCCAGAGTCACCCGATGCGTCAGCGAGGCGAACGGCTCTCGATAGTAAGCTGCGGACCTGCGATACGACGAAAGCCGTCCGACTTCAATGCGGTGCCGTGACACATCCGTCTGAACAATCTGATCAATCAGGATGTGTCCCCAGCCGCCGGTTGCAGTCTCAAAGATCCGAAGTTGCACATTGCGTCCGCGAAGATCGCGGACATCCCAGGAATGCCATTTGAGTCCTTCGGACTCGTCGCCCGTCTGAGATCGAACCCGCTGACCACCCACGAGAAGTTCGATCCCCATTTTGCCCGGCAATCGGCCGCCACCGATAAGAAAAGCCAGGTGATCACGAGTAATCCGAAATGCCGGAGGCGAAGGCCCGACGCTAGCGCGTTCGGCTGTCGTCAAGTACTATGTGCCGACGCGATCTGCGTGATGAATCATTTTCCCGCTTGCACGAACCTGGAGTATGGGCCGACATGCACAGACTGACAATACACCTCATCCTGTTTCTACTTGCCGGTGCAGCGATCGGATCGACAGCTGCCGACGATATTCGATCCGCCCGCACAATTCACTCGCAGCCGAGTTTCGTGCTGAAAACGAAACAAGTGGAACTTGCGATCACGCAGCGCGGTGGCCACATGGCGCCAGTGACATTCTTGCGTGACACCTTCAGTCCCGTGCAGCCGTACCACATCAGCCCGTGGCAGGACGAGCAGCCCTCAGAAATGCCGGCACCTGTCCTTGTGCCTTTGCGTGGTGACTTTTTCTGCCTGCCGTTCGGCGGGAACGCCGAGGAGGTCGCTGGTGAGAAACATCCGCCACATGGTGAAATCGCGGGAGAGCCCTGGACATTGATCAGCATGGAGTCAACAGGCGACCGGTCCGCGCTCACGCTTCAGTTTGAAACAAAGATCCGGAAGGGTCGCGTGACGAAGGAACTTTCATTGGTCGAAGGCCAGAATGTTGTCTATTCAAAACACACGATCGAAGGCTTCGCGGGTCGAGTGCCGCTGGGACACCATGCGACACTGTCGATGCCGGATAAGGAGGGTTCGGTAAGAATTGCGACGAGCGCAATGCAGTTTGGGATGACTTGCCCGGGGCTGTTCAGCGATCCGGCGAAGGGTGAATATCAGGCGTTGCAGCCAGGTCAGAAATGGACGGATCTGAGCAATGTACCGATGGCATGGAAGGATGCACCCGACGCAGATCTGACTCGATTGCCCGCGCGAGTTGGCCACGCTGATCTCATTCAGCTTGTGAACGAACCCTGGGACAAGACAAACGGCCCTGCCTGGACCACGGCGACCTTTACTAACGGCGGTTACGTCTGGTTTGCCCTGAAGGACCCGGCAATCCTCCGCAGCACAGTATTCTGGATGGAGAACCACGGGAGGCACGGTCATCCGTGGAATGGCCGAAACAGCTGCCTCGGACTTGAGGATGTGACGGCCTGCTTTGCAGACGGCCTGGCAGCCTCGCTCCAAGAAAACGCATTGACGAAAGAAGGAGCGGAAACTGCCCTGGAGTTGACCCCCGACAGGCCGACAAATGTGAATTACATTCAGGGCGTTGTAAGAATCCCGGACGGATTCGAGAATGTGCGTGCGTTGGAATTTATGCCGGGAGCTGTCACGTTCGTTTCCACGACCGGACAGCGTGTCAGTGCACCGGTTCGGCATGAGTTTCTGAGGACCGGGGAGCTATAGTTCGACTGTTCCAATTGCTCACTGAAGACCCCCATCCGGCTTGCCCGGACGGGGTCAGACTACGAATTCAATGTCGCACTTCGATGATTTCGTCCGGCGCGCGGGCTTCAGGGCAGCATTCCAACCTGAATTTCATCCCGGTAATAGTCCGGCAGTCCGGTCTTGGTGTCGCGGAGAATGTCCAGGATGGCCTGCCGATCGTCGTGCGAAAGATGTGCAAACTTCGCGGACTGATCCTGGCCTGAAAGGATGTCGAACAGCCGCTGCCAGACATAATCCCGCGATTCGACGGGAAGCCGGTCGAAGGCCTCAGAGTAGATCAGGTAACTGCAGGGATGTTTGAAGAGTCTCGTCGTGAGATCCAGATCACGCAGCGATCTGCCCTGTGGATCGTGAGGACCGACTGAGGCAAATTTTTCTGCATATCCTGACGTGCCTTTGATGGGCTCAGTCAGTCTGGCTTCGTTGACCAGCAGCAACGCCTCGACCAGACGGTCCCCGGTACTCCGGATGCGGCGTGTGGTGCTTTCCAGTCGAGGCCCATCGGGATTTCCCAGAGTTCGATTCATCATGACGTCGTAATCCAGCGCCTGCCGTGTATCAAAACCGGCCTTCACAATGCGGTTATGCACCAGTACCTGATGCTCCAGCACCATCAGTGCCGCAATGTCACTGTGCGGCGACACATACCGATCGACATTCAGACGCTCCTTAAGTTCCCTGACGTTCTGCCCTGCGGAATTGTCAACCGGTTCCTCAACGTCGCGTCCTCGGACGACAAGATTTCCAAGATGCTTTTGCGATCCGTGAGTGCCGGTGACATACCAGCCGCCCCAGCGCTGTTCAATCGGAGTTGTGTGATCCACCATTCGACTGCCGGCGGAGAGCAATGGCTGGCCACTCGCATCAACATACAACGAACGCACGAGGTGACCTGGTACACCTTCCGTACGAGACGAGCTGTGACACACCAGACAGTTGTCAGAGCGACGCTCGAACAAAGGCTTTTCGTTCTCTTGCTGATCCAGCGTGTAGAAAACCGTCCCCAGCTGTGCATCAACGGCGGATATTTCGATAACGTCTCCGGACTGGCAGAAGCCCACGTAAACGTCATCGTTGAAATAGATGGCCCGGGGCGTTCGCGGCGAAATGCGTCGCAGCTGCAGACTGGTCTTAGAGAAGACCAGCATCTGCGACTCAACCGGAACATCGAGAGCTTCCAGCAGCGCTGGCAGATAACTCTTCTCGCCCGCATGCGCGAGTGTCAACTCGCCGCGATCAAGCCGCTGCTGAAGTCTGGAGATGCGGTTGTCTGGTGTGCTCTGGCTGTACAAAATTGGTGCACTGTCGAACTCGTCGTCCGCACAAAGACTGCCTGCCAGCAGAACCGGTAATGCCGCAATTGCGAAATTCAGGATGCCAATAACTCGCATGATGGACCCCTTTGACGCTGGTTGACAACAACATTCGCGTTTTCATCAACTCTAATCAGGTTATCGATTGAATTCTTCATG
>JANNGQ010000583.1:0-15232 GCA_031403975.1 Planctomycetota bacterium | reverse complement strand
AGCGTGCTGACCTCGAACCGTGTCCTCGGCCTGTTGCGGGTCCGAGATCATCCAACCCACGGCAGTCGGGATTTTCACCTCATGTCGAATATGGCTGGCAATCGGGATCATGAATCCCGGCCCCCACGGAACCCTGGAAATGTCCGGCGTGATGAACCCCTGGCTCACGTCCACGAGATCGAGCCCGGCAGTCTTGAGCCGCTGCAGCAGTTCGACAGACTCCTCGACAGTGACGCCCCCCTCGATCCAGTCCGTGACCGACAATCGGGCCGTGAGCGGGAATCGTTCCGGCCAGACCTCGCGGACAGCGGCGAAGGTCTCCAGCAAGAACCGGATGCGGTTCTCGAAACTACCGCCGTAATTGTCCGTACGTTGGTTGGCGAGCGGCGAGTAGAACTCGTGGGCAAGATAGCCGTGAGCGAAATGCAGTTCCAGCCATTCGAAGCCCGCTGCCAACGCCCGTTTCGCCGCTGCAACGAATGCACTCTGAATGCGGCCAATATCCTCGACCGACATCTCCCTCGGGACTTTCGGCAGATTTCCGCCGAAGGCCACGGCTGAGGGAGCGATCGTGTCCCAGCCGCCCGTGTCGGAGTCGATGTGATTGTCGCCCTCCCACGGCTTGCTGGCACTGGCCTTGCGACCGGCGTGGGCAAGCTGAATTCCGGGTACGGCTCCGTACTGCTTTAAAAAGTGGGAGATCCTGGCGAAGGGCGGAACGTGGTCATCGAGATAGATGCCGCTGTCGGCAGGGCTGATCCGGCCTTCCGGCGAAACCGCCGTGGCCTCAACCATCACAAGTCCAGCACCGCCTACCGCACGGGAGCCAAGATGGACGAAGTGCCAATCGTTCGGGAACCCGTTGTCCGACGAATACTGACACATCGGCGAGACGGCGATGCGGTTCCGCAACACGACATCTTTTAGCCGAAAATCGCTGAACAGGCTCGCCATTCTGCTGCTCCTGATGAATGCTCCTGAATCTCTTTTCTCCTGACTCGCAGGATTGGAAATGATAGAATGGACCCATTCACCGGCCAAGTACGCAGAAAGACGTGGGGATCTCCGAAGAAATTGTCGAGATCGAGGCATGAGTACCATTCCTCGCGTATCTGGACGGGATGTCGTCAAGGCACAGCCAGCATAGCGGGCGAGACCAGTCGGGCTGATCCGGACTGACGAGCAATTTCTTTCTGCAGCCATGTCGCAGCGCGACGCACGAATTATTGCAGCGTAATCGGCACCGAGACAACTTCGCCCTGTCGCAGGACTTCGATCGTGATCCGATCGCCGGGGCGGTGGCTTTCGACTTCTGACAGGAATTCATCCGGCTTCAGAGTCTTCTTGCCGTTGACTCCCACAATCACATCCGCGCGGCTGACATCTCGGGTTTCGAATGTCACGAAGCCTCGTTTGCTGCGACGAATCTCAGGGCCCTTCATACCGGCTTTGGCCGCAGGACCGTCGGGAACCATCGTGATGATCCTCAGCCCTTCTTCCGTGCGCGTGACTTCGTCGATGCCGAATTCCGGACGAATGAAACGTCCGTGCTGAATCAGTTCGGGCACGATGCGGGCCACCAGGTTGGACGGGATGGCGAAACCCACACCGGAGCTCTGACCGGTCTTGCTGGCGATCGCCGTGTTGATCCCGATGACTTCGCCGTGAGAGTTCAGCAACGGGCCGCCGGAGTTCCCCGGATTGATCGCTGCATCGATCTGAATCACCGACTTGATCGACCTCGCCCGCGTCACCGGAAGCGTCCTGTCGAGGCTGGAGATGATCCCGGTGGTCATCGTGCGTTCGAGTCCGAACGGATTGCCGATCGCAAACACCCTCATTCCGACTTTCAGTCCGGACGAATCTGCGAATCGAACGGGAACAAGGATCGATGCCGGCGCTTTGATCTTCACCACTGCCATGTCATTGATTGGATCGGCTCCGACCAGTTCGGCATCGAATTCTTCGCCGCTGTGCAGAGTCACCAGAATCCGCTGCGCGCTTTCGATGACGTGGTTGTTGGTAAGAATATGGCCTTCCCGATCGAGGATGAATCCTGAGCCGGAATCTTCAGTCGGATTTTCGCCGAAGAACCCGCGTGCAGCTCCGATGCGGGTTCCGATGTTGGCGACGCTGCGGTCGTTGATTTCATAAACGTACGCCGCAACGGCCTCGTCCGGAGCCAGTCCCTGCTGGTTATAAACTCGTGGTGCCGCGATATTGCCGATGGCTGCGATCGCCGCAGCGGTTGCAGAATCCTGACTGCGGAATGTATCACTTCGCGATTCCGCGTCCTCACTTCGGACGGCTCCGGCCCGCGCCTGCTGCGCGACAGCCGCAGACACAGTTGTTGATCCGTTCTGCAGCCACAGCACCAGCCAGGCCCCCAGCAGGGCTGATCCAAAACACAAAGCAGCGTTCTTCATCGCTGCAGCCTCCATGCCGCGGCAGATCCGCAGATCCGAAATGCGAGTATTGAAATCCAGAAGTCGGGCAAGTTATCAGACACGACTGGTTGGCGGACACCCCGGATTTCCTGACAAAGCCGTCGGTCCGGAACTGACAGATCGGGCTGATTCGACTCACGGCAAGCCGAACGATCGAACTCAGGTTTCGACGAAACAGTTTCACGAACAACGCCGGAGTGTCGACAAGCGGATTCAGGCCAGGCGGGTCGTTCCGTGTTCGTGTCCGGTGCTTCGGACGGTCGCCCCTGAGTTCAGCGGCTCGGCAATCGTGACCATCAACCGGGTCTGTTCCAGTTTGTCCGGAATCAGCTCTGTAATCGATTGCGCGTGATCCATTGACCGGGCGGGAATACAGATTCCAGGCCCCCATGAAGACTGAGCCGCTCCGGCGACGTCTGCTGATTGAAGTCTGTCCACAAGCCGTCGCATTGCGGGATGCGCAAACACATCACCTTGTTCGGCGGCGTAAAACGAACCGACAGCGCGGCAATAGCGTTCCAGAGACTCTGCAAAGTCCTCAAAACTTGCGTCCTTGACGGCGGGTTCCATCGTGTGCTGAATCAGGTCGCTCAGAGTTCTGACAAGCGTGACGGGCATGTGTACCTGTCGACTGAAGAACGACCGTTCCCGGTCTCCGCACAATCCCTGTGCGGCTGCCGGGCGAACAAAAATGAATCGCCAGACTTCCGGGACTGCGATTCTCTCAACCTGGCGGGCATCGTGCAGATTTTCCGGGACACCATGGTCGGTCAGGAATCCGCCGCGGAGGAACCCGACGGTTCCGACCGCAGAGCGCCCGGCTCGCTGAGCGATCACAGCCAGCCGGCAGGGATTCTGCGACGGCTTCTGTCCGGTCAGCAATTCTGCCGCCGTGGCAAGAGCCAGAGCCAGCTGGGTTCCGCCACCAAGTCCCGTGTGGAACGGAATCTCTTCCGTCACGGCAACATCGACAGGATCGAGCGGAAGTGCGCTGCGGATGTGCTGCAGAAACTCCCGGACCCGTTCGCTCGTTTCAACACCTGCGGTAACGCCGTCACCGCCGGATGCAGCACTGCGGATTGACAGCCGCCAGGCCGGATGTCTGAGCATCAGGCCAATACCGCCGAATTCCCAGCCGGTTTCCTGAGTCCCGCAGATCAGTCCGAAATGCAGCCGCGAACCCGTGATGACTTCGACCTTCGTCATGCAGCATCCTCATAATGTCTGAGAATGAAAAGGTGCAGCATTTCAAATGTCGCGCACTCGGTCGGGCCGCCGGTCTTCTCGACTGCAGGCCGCAGAAACTCCACAGCGTTGAGAATCTCCTGCCGAGAAAGCAGATGCAGCCGAGTCGCCAGAATCGCAGCTTCCAGCACGGCATGACGAGCGCGATTGAATCCGAAGAACGGACGCCGTTCGCCATGATGCACGATCGTGGACGGCATCCGACTGCGCTGGTTCGATGCGTCCACATGGTCCACCGTGAATTCAAACCAGCGACAGCAATTCTGCAGGACGCACCCCTTCACGCGCTGCGCGAGTTCGACTTCCGGAAGCACGTCGAGCCGTCCGATTGCGGCTTTGGCGATGATGTCCACATGATCAACCACATGAAACACTCCGCAGCGGGTCTCCGCGAGGTTTGAGAAAGTGGTCGAGGGCTGATACGGGCGCAGCAGCAGGCTCGCAAAGTCCCCTTCGACAATCGGCCCCATGGGAGCGACATTCAGGCGACCGCTCGCGTCAACACTCGTCACGATGCCTTCAACGATCATGGATTACCGATTGATGCCGACATAGAAGCTGAACATGCGCTCGTCGTCAAACTCCTGGCGTGTGATCGGGAACGCAAAGTCGAATGCCAGCGGAACAGGGCCCATCGCCGGAATGACAACACGCAGCCCGAACCCTGCCGTGGCTCGGAAATCAGCAACCGAGACTTCATTTTCCACCGTGCCGAAATCAGAAAACGCGACAACATTGATCATGTCGTCGGCTGTGACCGGCACTCGGTATTCGACCGTGCCCAGCAACTGAAATGTACCGCCGACCCCGTAAATACCGGTGGTGTCCCGCGGAGTCACTCCGCGGTACGCAAAGCCGCGGAACGACTGAAAGCCGCCTGCGTAGTAGCGTTCAAACACGGGAGTATCGTCCCCGCTCCAGCCCACATTCCCTGCCAGAGTCAACACCTGTCGGCCACTGCCGTCAGGTCGGTTATACAGTGTGAAATATTTCCGGAATTCTGCTTCCGTGCGAGGATAGACGAAGTCATTGAACGCCTGTTCGAAGGCCGCATCGAAGAAATGTCCTTCACTGGGCATCACAGACTGGTCACGCGTGTCGTGCGTCGCGCTGACTCGCACCGTGGACAGGAAACTTGTTCCAAGGTCACGGGCAATGATCGCTGGCGGCGTCGCAGTGCGAGGCTTCTGCATCTCCACTTCTTCCAGACGCAGAGCCATTGCGGAGGACCATTCCGGCGTCCACTGCCGACCGAGCGAGACTCGTCCGCCAGTGCGATCTTCCTGCCAGTCAGGATAGTAGCGATTGAAATAGAACCCGCTGACTCCAAGGCTGAAATCCGTGTACATGAAATACGGATCGGTCCAGCTGATCGCGTATCGGCTGACAGTATTCCCGGGAGCCGCCTCAGCCCGGAACCGTTGTCCGCCGCCGCGCCAGGCACGGCCTTCAATGATGTCTGCGAAAGACGTCGGAGGCCGGAACAGGTCGAAGTTGGATTCGTCCCACACGAATGAACCGACAACCCCGGCATCGCTGTTGACACCCGCTCCGAACATCAGACGGCCCGTCCGGCCCTCTGTCGCGTTGACGTTGATGTCGACCCAGCCGGGAGGTATCGCCTGAAACTGATTGCGGTAGGGACTGCCTTCCAGCATCGGATCGCGATAATCGGGCATCGCCGGATCCCGCGGAACAGGGTCTGCACTCTGAGCACGGAAGATCGGCTGGTCGGCTGCATCCATGCCCTCTGATGCGACAAAGGTCTGCACCGTGGCCGAAAATAGACTGCCGGGATCGACCGAGCGGAAGCCGGCAAAATCGGATTCTGTCACCGGTCGAGCCGCGAAGTGCTCAGCAGTTCCTGACACACCTGATTGCGGCCGGAACACATCTGTTCCGGCAACTCGATTCGTCCCTCGTGCATCGGACTGCGGTCGTCCAAACGAGTGCCCCGTCACCGGAAACCCATGAGCGGGCTTCATGTGGACGACCGGCCGTGCGGCAGCAGCAGTTTCACTCGGTTGTGAGGTGTCCGAGAACCTTGCGGATACATAAGTTCGGGGCAACGGCGAACGAGCAGTTTCCTGAACAGACGACATCGACTCACTCTGGATGTTCGATTCCAGCTGCGACTCATCCACGTCCGTCTGCTCCGGCGATTCCTCGGAAACATCAGATTCAGACTCGTCAAAGTCCGGTTCTTCAACAGCCGTCGCATCCAGCACACTCCCTGACGACCAGTCGTAGCCGCCGATCAGGCTGTCTCGTGCCGAACGATGGGTCGCGACGGCGAACCGCTGAGTCCAGTCGTCCGGAGATTCCGTTGGTCCCTGACCGCGATACGTGCGGGAAACAGTGGCAAAACTGGACTGCTCAGGCTCGATCGGCTTCACTTCGAAGCCGATACCTGGTTCAAACAATCCGCTGCCGTTCAGTCGCGAGCGGCCTCGGCGGACCATTTTCGGAATGGCCAGGTCTCCCGGCTGGACCTGAATACGATCCAGAACCACAGTCTGTTTCGTATGAGGATAATCGCCGTCATAAGTCACATTCACATCGCGGACATAGCGCGGCCGGTCCTCGTCAATTTCATAAACGAGATCCACAATGCCTTCCTGCTCAGTGAAATGCGGGACAGGATTGACGGATGCAAAATAGTGACCCAGCTCGCCGTAATAGTCGAGCATCCTCGTCACGTCTTTCGACAACGGATAAGAGCTGAATTTGTCACCCGGCAACAGTTTGGAATCGGCTCTCAGCCGGCTGGTCGCGATAACCTGATTGCCTTCAAACCGGATTTCGCGAACGGCGTAACGACGTCCTTCTTTGACAGTGTAATGCAAGTTGACGCTGGAGCGGTCGCTGTCCGAGAACAATGGCCTGGCGGCGACTTCGACATCGAAGAATCCGACACCGCGGTAGTATTGTTTCACAGCCTCAACGTCGGCCGGAATTGTGTCCGGATTGTAGAGCCCGCCAAAGATCATCAGAAGTGCCTGTTTGGAAACGAGGTTTTTTCGCAGGTCACCGTCGTCCCAGAACTTGTTGCCTTCAAACGTGCGACGCTGGACCTGAACCTTCGGGCCTTCCTGGATCCTGAACACGACATCCCGTTCCCCCGGCTGGCCACCTTTTTCAAGCGTCACTTTGACGAAGAAATAGCCTTTGTCTTTGTATTCCTGCTCGACGCGATGAACGGCTTCGCGATTGGCGATGTAGTCATACGGACTGCCGGCTTTCAGGCCGGTCCATGCGATCAGATACTTGTCCTTGATCTTCTTGTTGCCCAGAAACTCCACACGCTGCACGATCGGGCGTTCATGAACTTTGAAGACCAGAACCAGTCCCTGCGGAGTCTCGTCGATCCGTTCTGTGACACTGAAGAACCAGCGAGTGGCCATCAGGGACCGCTTGTCTTCGCGGATCAGCCGTTCTGAAATGGCGCGCTTCGGCTGAGCCTGAAGTTTCTGCAGGATGACGGGTTCCGGAATGGTCTCATTGCCCTCAATCCGGATGTCGTCAACTGTGACTTCATCTTCCTGCTGAGCCGACAATGATCCCGAGCAACAGACTGCCGAAATTATCATCGCTGCAATTGCCGTGACGACAGAGCAGTGCCATCCGCACAGACGGAGTCGGATTCGCTGCATCAGTGTTGGCGAATTCGGCATGAAGGGGCTCGGTGGGAGAAATCCGCCGCGACTGAGAGGCACGTCGGACCATGAGCTGGAGAGGAGATTCAAGAAAGGCCGCGTAGCATTGCACAATTCTGCGTCGTGACTCAAGACGAAAGTGAATCCCGCCGAATTCCCGTGTTTTTCCGCCGCGTTTTTGGCGAAAATGCGTCACTTCAACTTAGTTCGACTGTCAGCGGCACGGCGCTAGCCGCCGGTTTTTCGCGGCTTTGTCACGAACAGACACCGGTGGCTAGTGCCCTTCCGCTGACTAAGTCCGCGCCATTCGGCAAAAGACCGTTGGGGTCGAATGTGGGACAGTCGAATTTGCTGTACGTTGAGAACGTGTCTGGAACTTTGGAGGCATCAGACAAGCACTGTGAAAACCTGATGCCTTAGATTTCCAGACACCTTTTTCGCGGGATACAATGTCGATCCGGCTCTCTGTAGATCCTCCTGAAAACACTCTGCGGATCCTCCCCCCCGAATTCTCACGAATCCGGCCACAAAAATCCTTCACTGCGTTTCCGGAACGGGCGACATGCACATGACCGAATCTCTGAACCGTCGCGACTTTGTTAAATTCTCATCGGTCGGTATGGCGGCCGCATCTGTCCTGAGTGGTGCACAGGCACAGGTCAGTCGCGGGGCAAACGACAAGATCGTCGTCGCGCTGATCGGGTGCGGCGGACGGGGTTCGAGTGACGCCGACCGGTTCAGAAGTCTTCCGAATGTCGAAGTCGCATTTGTCTGCGATGTGGACGACGCCCGTCGCGGGTCGGCTGCGAAAACCTTTGATGTGCCTTCGGGCAATGCCGTCTCGGACATGCGGCGAGTGCTCGACAACAAGTCCGTCGATGCCGTCATTGTGGCGACGCCGGATCACTGGCACTCACCCGCCTCAATTCTGGCCTGTGATGCAGGTAAGCACGTTTATGTCTAGAAGCCGATCTCGCACAACATCCGCGAAGGCCGGTTACTTGTTGAGGCATCCGCACGCAACAGGACTCTTGTCCAGCATGGCACTCAATGCCGCAGCACAGGCATGATGATCGAGGCCGTTGCAAAACTGCGGGAAGGAATCATTGGCGATGTGCTGGTAGCGAAATGCTGGAACATTCAGCGGCGAGGTCAGCTGCCTCCAGGCCAGGACGCCTCGCCGCCTGCCGGGTTTGATTACGATTCCTGGATCGGACCGGCGACGATGATTCCGTACCGCACAAATCGAGTTCATCAGCGATGGACCATGTGGTATCACTTCGGTGTCGGTGAAGCGGGCAACGATGGCGTTCATGATCTCGATTACACTCGCTGGGCTCTGGGTGTTGATACGCATCCGACCAGAATCTCTGCGAATGGCGGCAAGTTCTTTTTCAACGACGAGACCGAATTTCCCGATACTCAGCAGGCAACCTTCGAGTACCCCGGTGACAGCAAACCGGGCAGCCAGCGGCTGTTGATCTATGAACAGCGACTGTGGTCCACCAACTACCCGCATAATTGCGACAGCGGAGCCGAGTTTTACGGCACGAAAGGGCAGATGTTTTTGAGTCGTCGAGGCAAGCTGGCCGTACTTGACGACCGGAATGCGCCGGTAAATCTGGACCTGAAGCTCGAACCGCAGAATGACGCGGCCCATGTTCAAAACTTCTGCGATTGCATCCGCAGCGGTACAAAACCCAACGCCGACGCTTTGACTGGCCACTTATCAACATCCCTGGCTCATCTCGCCAACATCGCCACTCGAGTCGGTCATTCGCTGACTTTCGATCCGCAGCAGGAAGTTTTCGTCAATGATGACGACGCCAACAAACTGATCCGCCGTGAATACCGCGACCACTGGGGCACACCCCGCAATTCCATCTAAGGAACGCTGTCATTCCAGTTGATAGAAACCAGCGAACAGACAACCGAGCCTGGCGACGTCCGGCAGATCACTCAACAGACAAACGTTTCGAACAGAGAGGAACGAGCTGAGTCTCTCCTCAGCTCCGGCTCAACAAAAGGGGCCGGTCTCCACGCCGCAGAACCGCCATGTGTGTACGGCCATCACGCTGCCGTGACTCCGAGCCGCCCTCTTTCGTCTTCGTCATCACCCCAGCCAGCTCAGCGCGAACCGAGGCGATGGCGAAGACGAAAGGGGCGCATTCAATCGAACACCGTTTTTCTGAACACTTAGACTCCGTACCCTCGACACAGCCAATTCGACGCTACAATCCAAAAAGCTCGCCGATTCATTCCGCCAGTCGTGACGGAGACGAACGATGGTATCAGATCCAATGGAAAATGTTCCCGAATCAGCACGCCGGATTTACGAAGAGAAGTTCCGTGCTTTGCTTGAGAGTTCGCACATGAATTCGTTTGTAGCGATCGAGCCCGTTTCGGGTGAGTGTTTTTTGGGACGCACGTTGAGCGAAGCCATCGGAGCATCACGAAACAAGTACCCAGATCGCTTGGCGCATGCGTTACGAGTTGGCCACAAGGCCGCCGTTCACTTTGGCATGCAGATGCGATGAACGGGCGAATTGACGAATCCGGCCGTGCATTGCTCACAATTGTCGTGCGGTCCATTGCAAGCGACTCACCCAGCGAAGTCGACGCATGGATTGACACCGGCTTCACCGGAGACTTGGTGTTGCCGATCGCAATGATCAATTCACTGCGGCTACAGAAATCCGGTTCGGTCGACGCCATACTTGCGGACGGTTCTGAGAGAGAGCTGCCCACGTTCACTTGCCTGTTGGAATGGTTTGGGAGTGAGCGACAATTGGAAGTTGTCGCAAACGCAGGCGAACAACCTTTGCTTGGCGTGGGATTGCTGCTCGGTCTTGAATTCAGAGCCAATTATCGGACATTAAGCCTGACACTCAATGCTGGCTAACGGTTCTGCAGCGGCTAATTTTTCATTAACACCGTAATGCGCCTGATACTCTGATGTTGGAGCCCCGACAACCTGAATGTCAGGTGATATTGGATCATCCTTGTTGTGCGAGGATACCCTCATATCAATTCGCACTGCCTGAATATTACCATATCGCTGCAGTGTGTGGGTGTCAATGAATTCAGGTGGGGGAGTCTGTCGTGTCTGAGCGGATTGCACAACGCCAGGGAACGAAGCCTCCGAGATCCCGTATTCATGCGCTCCGCGCGGAGAATGCAAAGTTCGCCGAGTCAAGAAGTGACGGCTGACACGAACCCATATAGGGCAACTCAACTTGCGCCGTCCGGAGAAGTCGGGACGCCGACGCGCGCAACACGTTGGAAAGGCATGCTCTGGATTGTCGCCTATCGTTACCCGATCATCGCCGCCTCGTGCTTCTACTTATCATGGATAGTCGCATGGCTTATGATCGGTCATCAACCTCGGCCGATGCTGGATGATCCCGAGAACATCGGCGGCGTTATGGACATCGCTTACGTCATTTCGATGGTTGCTGTCATGAGCGTACCGATGTTAACTCCCGTGGGATTTGCCGCGTCCTTCTTCTGCCCGGTCAACTCCGACCGCAACCGGATCGCGAAAAGTTCCATACTTGCAATCGTCTACATCGGTATGTGTTTCGCATTGTGGCTTTTGGTCAGGGCCGACCCGGGTGACATTTTCGAATGGTGGATGGACTAGTGGTCCGACATTCTTGTTTTGCGACATAGCCACGCTCGCCAAAGTGTGGGATTCCCTGGCATTGAAGCCTGAATCGCAAGTATTGAAGTTGCGCATTTCATCAGGGCTGGAAGCCCGGCACATCGTCAGCCGGTGGCGTGAGCCACCGGAATTACGAAAACACAGCGATTCAGGCCTGAAGGGCCGACACAAACGCCAGTGTGCCGGCCTTTCAGGCCTTAGGTTTTTGATTCTCGTATACCGGTGGCTGACGCCACCGGCATGGGATTTGTCGGCCCTCCGGGCCTGAAATGCGCAACTTCAAAAAGCGCAGGCGAAGTCAGGCACACAGGTTCTTCGTTGGCGCTTCAGGCTTCAACGCCTTAACGCAGCCTTGTCGATGCACAAGTTCCGCGGCATCAGCAGGGAGCCGGGCTGGAATTCGGCCTATGGGGTTCCGGCAGCGGAAACATCTGTGGGCGGTGAGGCCGGTTTGCTGCCGGTCGTTGCCTGACCGTCGGCATCATCCTGAGTCGGCTCGCGGACGAAGCGATAGCCGGTCCCTCGCACGGAAAGCAGGTGCCGCGGATTTGACGAATCGCTCTCGATCATGCGCCGCAGCCGCATCACGAAATTATCGATGGAGCGGCTGGAGATTTCTGCAGAGTCCTTCCAGACCTCAGACTGCAGGCGCGCTCGAGATAGGACCACGCCGTCATTTTCCAGGAAGTAGCGCAGGAGTTCCTGTTCACGTGTTGTCAGTGCATGGACCTCATCCACGCGGCGCAGTTCAAACCGTCCGAAGTCGACCGTCACGTTGCTGAAGCGAACAATGTCCTCTGTGGGCCGCACCGAACGACGGTCCAGGGTTCTGCGACGGCGGTCCAGAAGGTTGCGCACTCGGCTGAGCAGTTCCGGGAGCGAACACGGTTTCGTCATGTACTGATCAATCCCTGAGTCGAATGCCTGGATCTTGTCTTCCGAGAGAGTCCGTGCGGTAAGTGCCAGAACGGGGATTTCCGTATCCAGTCGTCGCAATGCACGGCAGATTTCGTAGCCGCTCATCTGAGGCAGCATCAGATCCAGCACGACAAGATCCACAGGGGGCTGAGCGGACTCGTACAACTCCAGGGCTGTCGGTCCGTCACTTGCCAGATCGACTCGATAACCTTCTCGTTCGAAGTTGAATCGCAGTACGCGGGCGATGGCTTCTTCATCTTCGACCACCAGAATTCTCATGGTGTCTTCTCCTGTCCCGACAACGCAAGTTCGGCGACTCGGCTGCGACCTTCACGGGATTCCGACTCAGGTACCTGCATCTGTCGACCCGGAAGAGTCACTTCAAACACGCTGCCGGTGCCGGATTCTGCATCAACGACGGCAATCCGTCCTTTCAGCAGACCGACCAAAGTTCTCACAATGTACAGGCCCAGACCTGTACCAGTCTTCGTCCGCTGCAGTTCATCGCTGCCCCGAAAGAACAGCTGAAAAATCCGACGACGGTTTTCCGGAGCGACGCCTGCTCCGTTATCCCGCACCCTCACGACCACTCGATCGCGGCCCCGTGGAAACGCATGCACAGTAACCTGCGGAGGATTGCCGCCATACTTCACCGCATTGTCCAGCAGGTTGCCGAAGATCATCTCCAGCAGCAGCCTGCGAGACGTCAGCGCCAGCGGTGCCAATTCGAAGCGGAAGACTTCGCTGATCTCCCTCTTGTGATGCAGACATGCGGCCTCTGCGCATTGCCGCAGCAGATCTTCCAGCTGAATCGACTCGGGTTCCGTCTGATGTCCGATGGCATCCAGCCGACCGACCTCCAGCAGCTGATTGATCAGTCGGTCCAGGCGATGCAACTCGGAGTTCATGGTTTCATAGAATTCCCGTCGATCTGCCGGATCGAGATCTCTCATGATCAGCGTGTCGAGGTACAGCCGCAGCGCGGCGATCGGCGTTTTCAATTCGTGAGTCACGCTGTCCACAAAGTTAGACTGCCGCCGATTCAGCTGGATTTCCTTGATGGTGAGGAACAAGTAGAACGAGATTCCAAACAGACTGATCGCCAGCGCGATGGAGCCCAGCGTCAGAGCCACCCAGGAACTCTCCCGCGCCAGCTGCACAATCAGCACGGCCATCAGCGCGATGTTGATGGTCATCAGCAGTACGCTGCTCCAGATGGGCAGGCTGAGATGACGGCGTTTGCGGCGAAAATCAGCCACGACTGAGTTTCCAGAGATTTGTCAGTGACGGCAACATGCTGAGATTTTACCGCGGACGACGCAACTCCGGCAACGTGCCGGGAAAAACAGCCGCGAGTGCAAAGGGATTCCGCCAAATCTCCGTTTAGCCAGGTTCGCCGGAACCTGGGCGCGTGCAGCATGATCCTCGGCTTCCCGCGCTCATGGCTGGCATGGCTGCCATTCGAAATCTGAACTGTGCCAAAGCCGCAGTCTTGCCTTCGTGCCACCACGAGCCGATGATCCTGAAGTGGAATCACAATACAATTCGCGGCGATGCGACCTCGCCTGACGTCGGACTCAACCGCAGAGTCTCTGAGGAACTCGGATGATGGTGAAGGCCAGCGACGTCTGCCAATACCTTGAAGAGATTGCCCCCCTCCACCTTGCAGAGCCCTGGGACAATGTGGGAATGCTGCTGGGACGATCCGGGCAGGATGTGCGCTGCGTGATGACATGCCTGACGCTGACAGAGTCTGTCGCTTCAGAGGCCATTCACGGCGGTGTCCAGATGATTGTGACGCATCATCCCGTACTGTTTCGCAGTGCGAAGAGAATTACCGACGCCACGGCAGAAGGGCGAATCCTGCTGAATCTCGCTGAGGCTGGAATTGTTGTCTACAGCCCGCACACGGCCTTCGATAGTGCAGCCGGCGGTGTGAATGAGTGGCTGGCAACGCAGCTCGGGCTGAACGAGATCCGGCCATTGAGAATCAGCCCGCAGGACGATTCGGTCGGAGCGGGTCGGTTCGGCACGTTTCCGCTGCCCGTCACTCAACGTGAACTGCTGAACAGAATTCGCGACGTCGTCGCAGCCGATTACATGGAATTTGCCTGGAACGGACAGGATGAAGTAGGAAAAGTGGCCATCGCTTGTGGTTCCGCCGGGGACTTTCTGGATGATGCCGTCCATGCCGGCTGCCATGCGTTCGTGACGGGTGAAGCGAGATTCCATACTGTGCTGGACAGTCAGGCGCGTGGCATCAGTCTGATTCTCACGGGGCATTTCTGCAGCGAAAGGCCTGCCGTTGTCTGGCTGGCAAAACGGTTGCAACAGAAGTTTCCGGAAATGGAAGTCGTCGCCGGCCGAGCGGACCGAAACCCGCTGGAATTGTATGTTGGAGCGGCGAATCCGACCTGACGATGCCGAGACCGCCGCAGGCTTAATTCCTTTTGACATTCGTCGCCGGGGCAGGGTACCGAGTTCTGCAACCGGCACTTGCGGCATTTTGGGTGATTTTTCCTGCGGTTCACAGCCAATACGCCCGATCTTCTGGCAGGTCGACGAATGCCGTTTTGGTGTGTCGAGAGCGTCGCATGGTGATTCGAGTCGCATGAATGGAAAGTCAAGAATTCCGAAAGAGAATTCCTCGGGCGGAGGCTTGACAGTCACATTCACTTCGATACACTGCCCCGCTCGCAAAAAAATGGCGGCAGGCGGCGATTTCTGATCGCAGACTGCCTTGGCGACCCAAATTGCCCGTTGTTGCGTGATCTTTGACAACATGATTGAGTTTGTGAGCCTGAGAGTTTTGGCTAACGAATTGTTGGTTCGCCGTTCTGGACCGGAACGGCAAACAGAATTAAACCTTTTGCTATTTACTAAGAGGAAACTCTTGGCAAAGCATATTTTTGAAGGGTTTGATCCTGGCTCAGAATGAACGTTGGCGGCGTGGATTAGGCATGCAAGTCGAGCGCTCATCAGCAATGATGGGAGCGGCGAACGGCGTAGTAAGACGTAGGAACGTACCCTTCGGACGGGGATATACACGGGAAACTGTGGGTAATACCCGATGATCTCTGCGGAGCAAAGGTGTGATTCCGCCGGAGGAGCGGCTTACGTGATATTAGCTAGTTGGTGGGGTAATGGCCTACCAAGGCGATGATGTCTAGGGGGTGTGAGAGCATGGCCCCCACGACCGGAACTGAGATACTGTCCGGACACCTACGGGTGGCTGCAGTCGAGAATCTTCCGCAATGGACGAAAGTCTGACGGAGCGACGCCGCGTGCGGGATGAAGGCCCT
>JANNGQ010000582.1:0-1971 GCA_031403975.1 Planctomycetota bacterium | reverse complement strand
GCTGCTTCTCGCTGAGCTGAATTCTCGCTGCCGTCCCTGGCATGGCTTGACCTCCCGCCTCAAAATCGAAGACTGACGGGAGATACGCGACTTTCCGATTTCATGAAACCCCAATTGAGAGATGTGGCACTAGCCACCGGTGTCTGTTCGTTAAAATGCAGCAAATACACCGGCGGCTAGCGCCTTGCCGCTCACAGAAATCCCTACGTCCACGCCATTGGGCCGGCCTCCCGCAGAGTGGTGTCTCTGCGGCAAGTCGACGCCCGGGAGATTCGTCCCATGCTGCCGATTCAATCTCGTTGAATGGATCTCACCGAAACCCGAAGATATTGGTGATGATCCGATGCCGGAGATCGACTAAAAACCAGAAGTTGCTGAGCCGTTCGGGTTTGAGGCCCGATAATGAAGGTATCGCTTCGATTCTCATTTTCCCGCCTGGATCGATATTTTGATGGTGGATGGATCCACTCGTTCCGAAACAAAGCCATTTCCGATTCTTTCAGGTATTCCGGGACTGGTGATCCTGTTCACAATCCTCGCCTTCAATCGGGGCGATGCGTGTCCGTTCTGCCTGTCGCCACCGCAGACTCTGGCCGAGCAGATCTTACGGGCCGACGTCGTCCTCATCGCTGAGCTGGTTCGTTTCGAAGTCCTCGACTTCGGGAACCGAGCGGAATCCACGCTTCGTATCCGCGAATTCGTCCGCGGTGAGGACCTTGCCTCTCAGCGAAACGAACTGGCTCCCGGGCAATGCATCACCGTCAGCGACGATTTTTCGGCGCAGCGGGGCGATTTCTTCCTCATGTACGGAGAGTTACCGGACACAGGTCCGGTGCCCGCATCTTCGACGTTTACAAAGAGCGAACTGAATGAGACCGGGGATTCACTGAATCCGGTCCGTAGTGTGATTCAGGTCGTTTCGCAGTCATCGATCGTGCCAGTCGCCCGAATCGAAAGGGCGAAGTACCTGATGCCGGAACTGATCGCCTGGAACGAAACGACGGCCGTCAGTCCTGAAGCGGTTGCGTACATCCGTCAGATTCCCAGTGAGGCAATCGGCCAGACACGACGGCTTGCGTATTTCATGAAGTACCTGGAACACCCGGATCCGCTCATCGCGATTGATGCCTGGGCCGAGTTCGGCAATTCGGTGTACAAGGACGTTGTCGCCGTTCGCCACCATATGTCGCGCGAAAACCTGCGGAAATGGATCTCAGATCCCGCGATGTTCCCGGAGCGGCTCGGACTCTACGGAATGATGCTGGGACTTTGCGGAAACTCAGAAGATGCCGAGTTTCTGAAGCTGCAACTGGGTGATCCGCTGGCAGAAGAATTCCGATTCGGAGCCGACGGCCTGATGGCCGGTTATCTTCTGCTCACCGGCGAATCCGGACTGGCCTATCTGGAGGAAACCCGAGTCACACCGCCCGGCATTCCGGCCACTTCCGACCATTCCCTAGTTCAGGCACTTGAGTTCATCTGGAGTTACGAGAAAGATCTGATCACGGAGCAGCGCCTGCTCACGTCCATGCGACTGTTTCTGCAACATGAATCCATGCGCGAAATTGTCATTACCAATCTGTCGCGATGGGAAGACTGGTCCAGTCTGCCGATTCTGGTGACGATGTTTGACGGAGAATGTTCCGACGACCGGCTGACGCAGCGGGCGATCCTGCAGTATGCACAGACGTGTGCGAAGTCCGGCACGGCGACGGTCACTCCTCACGGACATGCGATGGCCGCGGCTGAATTCCTGTCGCGTGTGCGGACAACAAATCCTGATCTGCTGAACACATCTGAAAGGGAATTCCGAGCTCCTCAGCAGGCCGACTATACTGCACGCGGACCCGAATGAGACATTTCGTTGTAGCCGAAGTCGTGAGACTTCGGGCTGAATAACCAGCCAGCCTCCGAATTCTCACGAATCCGGCTACAAGTCAATCAGAGCCGCGCGAAGTATAGTTCCACTGT
>JANNGQ010000581.1:0-1511 GCA_031403975.1 Planctomycetota bacterium | reverse complement strand
CGCGGCGAAGCTGATGATGAGCGATGAGCCGCCAGCGCTCAGGAATGGCAGCGTGATACCGGTGATGGGCACCAGCGTCACGACGACGGCGATGTTGATGAACGCCTGGATGCACAGCCAGCCGGTGATCCCGGCCGCGAGCAGCGCCCCGAACGTGTCCGGCGCGGCGAGCGCGACGCGGCCTCCAGAGTACGCGAGCGCGGCGAACAGCGCGATGACGAGGACGGCCCCAAAGAGCCCGAACTCCTGCCCGATCTCGGCAGACTTGAGCCGAATCGCAGGATTCTGTAATTCCAGCGATGTTGCAGTACTGAATCAGGACTTGTGCGGCAGGACTTGCCTGCTGCGAATCAGAACAGTGTTGTTTCAGCCCTGCAAATCCAGCGGAACGCTGCGACTTCACTGTCGCCGTGAGTCCGCAATGCAGACTTGTTCGCACGGTTTACTGTTCGGACTGGCCGCATGACCTGCTCATTTTGCCCATCTGTTTCGTGTCCTGAAATCGGCAGTTCTTGCCGGATCGATACCGTGAACGGACTTGTCTGCTGACCTGCCCCGTTCCGCCTGCCGTCTCTTGAAAACTTCCCGCCGTTCAAGTTCCCTGAATCAGTTCCCCGCTCCGCAATTTTCTCTCGGAGGCACTGCCATGCTGCGTGCATTCGCTACGGCTGTCGTCGTTGTTTCATCACTGGCCCAATTGAGGGCTTCGGCTCAAATCAAAGAGTTCCCGTATGAGGCTACTGTCGTGGCGGAGGAAGCCTTCATCCGCAGCGGCGCCGGTGATTCGTATTATCCGACGCAGAAGCTGGCTCGGGACACCAATGTGACGGTACACCGGCATGATCCCGGCGGCTGGTACATGATTGATCCGCCACAAGGCAGCTTCAGCTGGATTCCGGAGCGATACGTCCGCAAAGTGAGCGATACCGAAGGCGAAGTCACGGATGAAGGCAGCGCAGTATTTGTCGGGAGCGAGTTCGGTGACGAGGTGACGGTCTGGCAGCGAAAGATGAAGGCCGGCGAAAAGGTTTCGATTCTCGGCCGGCGTGAGATCGACACTGAGAGCGGAATCCAGTCGATGCTGCAGATCCGCCCGCCCGCCAGAGAACGTCGCTGGATTCCCGGATCGGCACTTGTCCCGTCGGACCCTCAGAAACGGCAGCAGGCCAATACGGATCCCTACACAGTCCCGGGAAATGCCAAACGGCCGGACGGTGCGATCGTTACTCCTTCGCAGTCGCTGGATGGCAGAACTGTGATGACTGGCGGCGTGACCGATGTTCCGGCCATTGGACCAAGTGCGCAGCTCGCCCGCCTGCAACTCATTCGCAGTGAGCAACAGCAGCTCGCGGATATCGATCGCCGGTTCCGAGAAATGATTCTTGACGATTCTTCCCGCTGGAATCTGGACGTAATCGAAAGTGATTACCGGACTCTTCAGCAGGCGGCGACTAACAAACCCGTCTCCGGACAGATCGATATGCGGTATCCGGCGATCGAGAAATATCGCC
>JANNGQ010000580.1:0-3398 GCA_031403975.1 Planctomycetota bacterium | reverse complement strand
ACCGTGGTGCCGTCACCCGCCGGGCCGGACGCGCCCTGGCTGCCCGTGGCGCCGGCCGAGCCGGTGGCCCCGGTCGGGCAAGAGTTCACTGATCTTCGGGACGCTGTTACCGATCGTGTCGGTGACGCTGTCGGAACGGGTTTGGAGGAGCGATGCAGAAGTTGCAGCCGCCGGTCAGCGGCGAGCTGCGGCAGTTTTCTGCGACGGTGTTGAGGGAATCGAACCCATTCGCAGAGTTCTTTCACTGGATCAGAGCCCGATCGGACGCTCGTCACGATCGTGTGTGGCCACTCTGTGCGGACTCTGGGACGAAGTCCGCCGGCTGTTCGCGAAGACTCGTGCAGCACGCACGAAGGGCATGTCGTCGAAGCACTTCAGCTTCAACTCCGGAGCGGGTCGTTGTCCCGAATGCCGCGGCACCGGGATGCGCAATCTGCGGATGAGCTGCCTTCCAAACACCGTCGTTCCCTGCGCGACGTGTCACGGGCTGAGGTTCAGTAAGGTCGTATGCTCGATCCGATATCGGGATCGATCGGTCGCTGATGTTCTGCGCATGCGGGTCGACGAAGCGGCCGACTTCTTCCAGGAGTTCTCCCGACTGCATTCTGTGCTCGCGACATTCTGCAGTGTGGGTCTGGGATATCTGACACTCGGACAGCCTGCAACAACTTTCTCCGGCGGAGAAGCGCAACGGGCGAAACTGGCGTCCGAGCTGGCCGCACCTTCAATGGATCATACGCTGTATGTGCTCGACGAACCGACGAGCGGCCTTCATCCGGCGGATGTCAATCGGCTGATGACTCATCTTCAGCAGCTTGTCAGCAGCGGTCACAGCGTTGTCGTGATCGAACACCAGCTGGATGTGATTCGTTCGTCCGACTGGATTCTCGACATCGGCCCCGACAGTGCGGACCGTGGAGGCACACTGGTCTTCGCAGGGACTCCGGAAGATCTGGCGAAGTGTGATATCAGCGAAACAGGCAAGGCGCTGGTAACACAGTTCACTCCGAGGCTGTGATTTTTTCGTCACCGGGTTTACGCCGGTGGTTCAACGGCTTTTTGCGCTACTCTGGTGTTATCAACGCCGTGTTTTTGACTATCGCAGAAGCCGCTAAACCACCGGGACGAGCCGGGTGGCGATTTACTGTTGGCCCGCCGCTCCGTCGGCGGGGCGTGCGTCATGTACCAGACATGCTGGCACTATTCCGCGACATGCGCGAATCCCAGCCGTCGGAGTCCCGGCGCGCCGGGAGACAAGAGTAAATCACGGCGTCGGCGGCGGGGCCGTTTCCGCGGCGTCGGACTCCGGGCTCAATTCCGATGCTTTGATGCTGTTGTCAATCATACTGAGCACCTGAGCCACATACGCTCGTGCGATGGCGGAGCCGACAGTGCCTTTGACGAGCAGTCCGGATTCGTCGGCGTCGATGAAGACGCTGAGGTCCTGGGTTCCGCCTTTCGACAGGGCTCGCAGCATGAGATCGCGGTCGGCACCCAGTTCATCGACTGCGAAGGCTGGAATGCTTTCGTTAAACAGATCGGCCATCAACTGACTGCCGAGTTCCGGCAGTCGAGTCAGCCCCGTCGGATCATCCTGCGGATACGACATCCAGCGCTGCAGATCAACGATCGCTGTCATCAGCGGCGTGCGGGCCCGTCCGCCGGATTCCTGACAACGGGCGATGGATTGTGTCAGGATTTCTGAAGCGTTCTCACCGCCGATCGCGAACCAAACGCAGGAATTGGATTGCGTGATGTAGATGCGACTCAGATGAAGTCCCTCCGGCAGCGCATCAGCGGGAATGCCAATCTGCAGCAGCTGCAGTTCGCCTTTCTGGGTGAGTTCATACAACTCACCAGGCCGTGCGTCATTTCTATAGATCGTCATCAGGGCGTTCAGCAGATTTGGATTGTCATCGATCTGCAGGCCGCCATAAACCACGGCTCCGGATTCTTCAGTCCAGCCAACTTTAATGAGAGCCTCCAGAGTTCCGAGTCTCGCGATGTTGCCAAGTGAAACGACCACCTCTTTGTTCGCGGCGACGACCTCACGGTCATGGGCCCAGGATTCCAGGAACCGGATGTAGGCCGATGACCATGCCTCAACCGCTTTCTTCCAGTCGTCCGTCAGATTCACGGCCACATGAAACGTCGCCGCCGCATCGTCGTTCAGAATCGGAGCGAAGCGGCTGTTGGCTGACGCAAAGTCGCTAAGAGACTTCCCGAGCTTGCTGTTCTTGCGGGCCTCCACTTTCAGCTCGCCGCGAATCGGTTCGTCATCGGTCGCGAACCGCATCCAGCCAGAGACTTGCTGAGTATCAAAAATCGCAGCCTGAACCAGGGCCAGCCCGGCGTCTGCGGGAGTCCGTCGTAAGACGTAATCTTCATCCTTTTCCGCATCGCGCTGTTGAAGCTCGGAGGAGGCGGCACCATTGAGAGCGTTCCACGCCAGGTGACGGAAGCCCATCGGAATCCGGTCGGGATAGAATGTCACCTCGCCGTTCAGCCCGGATTCGCCACCGGCTCGCAACGAATCACCCGACGGGAGAGTAGTACTCCAGAGATCGGAGTACTGACTTTCGAACATCATGCCGTCGTGATATCGGAAGTAGCTGACGTTCGTGGTGCTGTGTTCGCGGTACTTGCGACCGTTCTCTTCGATGAGCGTTCCATCGTCGATGCGTTGAGCCTGCACGACCGGACCTGTGGATGAATCCACTCCGATCGAGATGCTGACCTTATTCTTTGGCTGCTCGTCGTCGGAAGCGACAGATTCGACAGCATCAAGATCGGTGTTCTCTCGATCTGTCACATCTTCCCGCCATGTGTTTATCATCGTCGTTTTGTAGCGGTCGTCAGATCCTTCGATTGTTGAGGTGTCGCCCGCCTGCGACTTTCTGGCCTGCACAAGCTTTGTGAATTCCGCCTGGTCGACGACTTCAGAATACTGGATCTGTTCGGCTGACGGGATCAGTCCCTGCACCAGGTAGACCAGCATGCCGGAGACAGGCGATTGGTGAGCCGTCGTCGTTTCTGCGAGTGTCTCCCGGGTATTTTCGCTCTCCAGCATCCCAATGACATTGTCGCTGATGTTCAGGTCTTTGTTGATTTCACGAACGTAGTCGCTGATCGCCTGTGCGGTCCAGCCCTGAGACCGCATGACGACAATCGGCTGCTCGGCCAGTTTTCCGGTCTCCTGAGCCGCGATTCCGTCTGCGGCCGCGAAGAAAAGCGTCGAAATCACTATCCAGCGGGTCATTCCGTTTTCCCTTAATCAAAGACAGCAGGCGGACAGTCAGAGTTGCCTGATTCGCGAGGCGGAGGTTGTATGGGACATCGGCGATCGGGAGAAAGGCGAAGTTGCCGATACTGTTGGCCCGCCGCTCCGTCGGCGGGCC
>JANNGQ010000579.1:0-2239 GCA_031403975.1 Planctomycetota bacterium | reverse complement strand
CCAACGCGGCCAGAGCCGAAGTGAAGCGCCTCCTCTCTGGAGCCTGGCGCGACCCTGGTTTCCAACCAATCAACGAAACATTCCGGTCGTGATCGGTGACTGGGTCCGCATTCCATCAGGGCATCACGATGTTGCCTCCGGACACAACCCTGCTGGCGAGTCTGGCGGCGTCAGCACCGGAAGTGCGACTGACGTTGATGATGCCACTGAAAGCGCGGAGGAAACACACGGCGACTTCTTCCACTTCACACTTAAGTTTGTGTTCGACCGTCTGAGCGTCCCTTTCGTCATCATGACGTTTGTGCTGTGCGGCGTCATTGGTGCCTTCGCCAGCCGGTATCTGCATCTCGAGGAGGGATTCCACAGGTTCTTTGTGTTCTTCTCATTTTTCCAGCTCGGGATGATCCTGTCATCGGTCGCCGGGACGATTGAGACGCTGTTTTTCGGCTGGGAACTGGTCGGACTTTCGTCTGCTCTGCTGGTCGCATTCTTCCATGATCGGCCTGCTCCTGTAGAGAACGGACTGCGAGTCTGGACGGTGTACCGCATCGCGGATGCTGCGTTTCTGGTGGCAGCACTGACCTTGCACCATCTTTCCGGGTCCGGCGATTTCGATGGCCTGACCGGACAGGGAAACTGGCCCGAGGGTCGCGCGGCAATTTCTGAAGGATCGGCATTGTTCGTGGGCTGCCTGCTGCTCTTTGCGGCGGCAGGAAAATCTGCACTCGTCCCGTTTTCCGGTTGGCTGCCAAGAGCCATGGAAGGGCCGACGCCGTCCAGTGCAGTGTTTTACGGAGCCCTGTCGGTACACCTCGGCGCGTTTCTGCTGCTGCGAGTGGGGCCACTGCTCGATGAATCGCTGACGCTGCGAATTCTGGTGATCACACTGGGACTGATCACTGCAGTCTTTGCGGCGATGGCGGCTCGAGTGCAGACGGACGTCAAGAGCGGGCTGGCTTTCGCGTCACTGATTCAGGTCAGCATCATCGTCGTCGAAATCGGATTCGGCCTGCGTTACATCCCGCTGATTCATATCATCGGACATGCCTGCCTGCGAACCCTGCAACTGGTTCGGGCTCCTTCGCTGCTGAGGGACTACAACTCGATGATCAACGCCATCGGAGCATACCTGCCGGAACGCATGGCGCGGACGACTCGCCTGTCGCCGACCCTGCGGTCCCGCCTTTATCGTTTTGCCTTTGACCGCGGCAATCTGGATTCCATGCTGGATGAATTCATGGTCCGGCCGTTTGTCAGAGTCTTCGAGACGTCCGACCGGATCGAACGCCGCTGGACCACGTGGCTCGCCGGTGCGCCGGCAGGGCCTGCCGACAACGGCAACGGAGGCAATGGAAATGATCCGCCGTAACTCTTCCGCCAGCTGACCTGCCCCGGTGGTTTAACGGCTTTTGCGCGACGCGACATGCAGCAGCGAAAGGCGGTTGAACCACCGTGGTGAACGATGTGGCATTGTTGTCTAGTCTTCGGCCATTCTGTGCTCCCTGCTGCTTGCCCGCCTATGATTCCAGAACTCCATTTTCCGTGGCTCGAATGCTCGATCGTGATCCCTCTCCTGGGCGCGATCGTCTGTGGGCTGATTCGCGATCATGCCAAAGCCCAGCGAGTCGCGGTGTTCGCCAGCGGACTGACATTGTTGTGCGCTACCGGTGAATGGCTGGACTTCAGTCTGGTCGGCGCGTTTGAAGCTCATGACCACTGGGACCTCGTGCTGTGGATGTTCCACAAAGATGTGTTTGTGATTGATGAACTGAGTGCGCCGCTGCTGCCGCTGTCCGCGCTGCTCACACTGATGACGATTCTTTCGACATTGCGGACTAAGCTGGGACGATTCTCGTTCGGCCTGACACTGGTTTCGGAATCCATCGTACTGGCGACGCTCAGCTGTCACAGTCCTTGGACGATCATCGTCCTGTTGTCTCTGGCCGCGGTTCCGCCGTGGGTTGAGCTTCGGCGGCGCGGTGCGTCGACTCGGATCTTCAGCATTCACATGGGAACGTTTATCGCACTGCTCGTGCTGGGCTGGAGTCTCGTCGACGATTCCGCGGGGCCGCAGCGTGCTTCGTTCCTGCCAGCGGCGCTGCTGACGTTTGCTGCACTGCTGCGCGCCGGTGTCATTCCGCTGCATCCATGGATGACGGACCTGTTTGAACATGCCACCTTCGGAACGGCTCTGCTGTTTGTTGCCCCGATGACAGGAGCCTACGCCGTGATGCATCTG
>JANNGQ010000578.1:0-4123 GCA_031403975.1 Planctomycetota bacterium | reverse complement strand
CTGGGCCGAGGTGTGAAACCGCCGCCGGAGGCCGTCGCCCCGACCGCCCCTGATCTCGCTCCGGAACTGACCACACGCGAACGAGTGACGCTGCAGACCAGTCCGGAAATGTGCGCGAACTGTCACGGTCTGATCAATTCGCTGGGCTTCGCTTTGGAGAATTTTGACTCCGTCGGCCGATACCGGGAGAGTGAGAAGAACAAAGGCATCATTGCTGACGGTCATTTCCTCCAGCGAAACGGAGAGCTGACTCGATTCAACGGAGCCCGTGAACTGGCCGCGTTTCTGGCGCGCAGTGAGGAGACGCATCGGTCATTCTCACGCCAGTTGTTCCATCACATGGTGCAGCAGCCGGTGCTGGCGTACGGACCGGACACGATTGCCGAACTTTCAACGTTTTTTGAGCAGCACGAATTCAATATGAAACATCTGATGGTCGAGATTGCCTGCCGCTCGGCACTGCACAATCAATCATTGACTTCTGAACCTGTAGTTGCAGTTGAGGCTCAGGCCGGGCCATAATGTGATCGACTTACTTCGACTGTCCCAAGTTCTCCTGGACGACCCCATCCAGCTCGGCTGGATGGTGAAGAGGATGGAGAGTTAGCCACGCAACGACCCGTAACCCCACCCACTCTTCCTGCGGACCAGCCTTCGGCGGGTCTGCAGGAAGAGTGAGTGTTTTAATCGCGTTCTGAGCTCTCCATCTGCTTCACCAACGGCACAAGGGGACTGTCGTTTTAATCGTGGGGCAGGCTTTTAGCCTGCCTCGTCAATCCAAAAACACGGGTAATTCCTCAACCCGCGGCAGGCTAAAAGCCTGCCCCACAAAGTAATCTCCACTGAAACGACAGTCCCGAGGGCCGTGGGGTCGAATGTGGCGCAGTCAAGTTTTGAACAATGCGTACAATGTTTTCGGTCATCAGCCAAAGAGAAACACTCCAGATGAATTCTCGTCGTAAGTTCCTGAAGCAGCTCGGACTCGGTGCCGCGGCCCTGCCTTTCGTATCTAACCTGAATGCGTTTGCGTCTCGCGCGATGACTGCCACTCGCAAACAGCGGCTGGTTGTGATGTTCAGTCCCAACGGCACAGTGCCGTGGGATTTCTGGCCGGATGAAGAGGGCGAACAATTCACACTGAAACGGATACTTGAGCCGCTGAAGGACTTTCAGAGCCGCATGATGGTGATGCACGGGCTCTGCGACAAAATCCGCGGTGACGGTGACGGTCACATGCGCGGGATGGGATGTCTGCTGACCGGCATTGAGTTGTTTCCGGGGAACATCCAGGGCGGTTCCGACACGCCGGCGGGCTGGTCTACCGGAATCTCGATTGATCAGGAGATTGCGAAATACCTGCAATCGCAGGAAGAGACACGGACCAGATTCGGGACGCTGGAATTCGGAGTCATGGTACCGGATCGGGCCGACACGTGGACTCGCATGAGCTACAGCGGTGCGAACAAACCGGCGACTCCGATCGATGACCCGTATCAGATGTTTAAGAAACTCTACGGGCAGGTCAAAGACCGCGCAGTACTCACCAGTGTGCTCGACAGTGTTCAGGAAGATCTGAAGAAGATCAGTCTGATCGTTTCTCCTGAAGACCGTCATCTTCTGGAAGAACACACAACATTTGTGCGTGCCATGGAAGAACAATTGAAGCAGTCGAAGTCACTGGACGCCGGTCATGCCGTCCCTGAACTGGAGGCCGGCATCAAGGAAGAGAACGACAACATTCCGCAGATCACGAAGATGCAGATGGATCTGCTGGTCAACAGCTTCGTGAACGACTTTTCGAGAGTCGCGACGTTCCAGATCACAAACTCCGTCGGGCAGCCGAAAATGCGCTGGCTGGGAATCGAAGATGGACACCACGAGCTGTCTCATGAGCCGGATGAGAACAAAGAGGCTCACGAGAAACTGACGAAGATCAATACCTGGTACTGCGAACAGCTGGCCTATCTGGTGCGGCGGCTTTCGGAAACACCCGAGCCGGGTGCCGAAGGGTCGTTGCTCGACAACACGCTGATCGTCTGGGGCAACGAACTCGGTCAGGGCAATTCGCACACGCTGGATAACATCCCGTTCGTGATGGTGGGCAATGGCCTGGACTTCAATATGGGACGATCACTGAAGTTCGACAAGACTCCGCACAACCGCCTGCTGATCGCTCTGGCGCACGGCTTCGGACATCACATCGAAACCTTCGGCAATCCGGACTTCTGCAAAGACGGCGTACTGACCGGGCTGACCTGAATTCTGGCCAGAGCGGTTCCAGTTTGCGCTGGGCGGCAAAAGAGACACTAAAGTTTCGAAATTGTAGCTGAAGTCGTGAGACTTCAGCTCGGAACTCTCACGAGTTCCGCTACACACATTTTGGAACCGCTAATGATCGCTAATAAACGCTGATGGCTGCAGAAACGAGCGAGTGACAGATTCCGACCGAGCGATGATTTCTCACGCCTGTTTCACCAGCCAATCGGCAATCGCACCCGGCCCTGACGGCAGGAATTCGATTGATGCGGAAGCCGCCTTGTATGCACTCAGCGCCAACGCGGCTGTTCCCGCTGTCTCGCCGGCCACAGCCAGCTTTGTCGGAGCGCACAGGGCCAGAATCGCCGGCACGTCACCGTACTTGACGGCACCCGGAAGCAGATTGACGTCACGGATCTGAGTGATCGATTCGAACCGGTATCCGGCAGTGTCCACGGCGGCAGAAGTGACCGCCTTACCGGCAATCGCACAAGCCGCGGCCACATGAATTCCCGCACCGTTGACGCCTGCCAGATGCACATGTTCGGGCGTCTGCTCGTGGAATCTTGTCGATGACGTCGCAGTCAGGATGTCGTGGACTCGCTGCGAGAACAACGGGTGGTTGTAGCCCAGCGTGTACCCGGCGAACTCACGGGGATTCTTCACCACGGGCATTTCCGTAACCGGTTTACCGTCGGAAGTGAAATCACCGGTGAGATAGAGATCCACACCGGCGACTGCAAATCCCTGCTTGAGCAGCGAACTGATCGCGGCAATCGGCTTGCCCGCAGACTCAAACAGTTCTCCTTTTCCTTCACCGTCGAACCACAGCACGACCTGACGATTGTAGTTTTCCGGAAGCATGAACACCGTCGGCAATTCTTCACCGTGCGCCGATAGTCGCAGCGTGCCGGTCACTTCAACGAAGCCGTCACGAGTCGTCTCGGTGGACCTCTCAAATTCGGTCGACCCGGCGGCCGGCAGACTTCGGCCGATCATGACCTCCAGCGCTCCGCCGATCACTCTACGGAATTCTTTCAGGCTGGCCGTATCGTTCGGCACCAGTGCAGCAATCTGCTTCTGCGATGCCGCATCCAGAGACTTCAGCAATGCGGCCTCGGCTTCTTCCGACTTGTCCGGAGCCGGGTGCGCGGCATCAAAGACCGTGGCCAATTCCTGAGTCAGCGGCACAAATTCCCGTTCGGCGATGTCCGCCTGACCGAGGTTCAGACTTCGGTTGAAGAAGTCGTACATCATCATCCGGCTGACCTGATTGTAGTTGTGCGGAAACTTGAAGTACTTCGCGTTCACGTTGTCCGGAACGCCCAGCATCCCGAAGTGCTTCTTCAGTTCCGGAAGGCCTTTCGTTTCGATTTCCACGGTCCAGTCATCAGCACCGGTCATGGCGATCGGACGAGGCCCGACCATCGCTGCAAACTCAATGTTGCCCGTGTTGACTCGCAGATAGGATGCATTTTCACACGTGCATCCGCCCTGCATCGCGGTGGACACCATGACGGCCGGAAACGCCGCTGTGACTCGTTCGTCCATCGCTGCGAGGATAAACGTCTGAGTTCCTCCGCCGCTGGCTCCTGTGACACCGATCTTCGTGCTGTCGCAGTCCGCCCGCGATGTCAGCCAGTCGAGTGCCCGCACGGAATTCCATGTCTGCAGACCGAATGCACTCCACAGCCGAAGTTCGGACTGAGCACTGAACAATCCCCAGTGATCGGCGGAACTCAGATGAGGCCGCTGCTTCGCGAATCCATGAGCCAGCGGCCTCATCTGAGTTCCGCCGATCACTGGGGATTGTTCAGTGCTCAGTCCGAACTTCGGCTGTGGAGTGCATTCGGTCTGCAGACATGGA
>JANNGQ010000577.1:0-3436 GCA_031403975.1 Planctomycetota bacterium | reverse complement strand
GCCGCCGTCCAGACGGGCAGCGGTGACGTCACGGCCGTCGATTCTACTGCCAGCGGGTGGTCAATCAACGGACGCAGTCGCAGACCGGCTCGCTGCATGTAGTGATAGAACTGAGATGTTCCTTCGGCCGGCGTCTGAGCGTTGCGTTCCACGTCCAGAATATGGTTCGGACTGATCGGCATCTGCCCGATCAAAGCACGGCCCTCGCCGGATTCCATTGTCAGCACTCGTCGCACCTGCGGACGAAACGGGTCCGTCTCGCTGTATGGTCTGCCCGCGGCGGCAGTCGTTCCGAACGACGGAGGGAACTCGTACAGCTCGTCTCCGTTCGGGAAACCATCGCCGTCGGTATCCGCTCCGTCCGTATCGGCCGTGAATTCCCACGCTCGATGGACAGTATCCACATCCTTCACCCCATAAACAAACGTGGACATTGGATTAAGCAGATCCTCGGGATTGTCAACTATGCCATCGGTCCCGTCGTCGACATCGGCAACACCTGGTTTGCCATCGGCCCCGAACGGACTTCGCATCAGAAATCGGTGCAGGGAATTACTGAGAGTCGTGAATCGGGACCGAACTCCTGGTGAGATCTGTTCGTCAAATTCAAACGGTGGATTGGCATCGTCAAGAGCATAGGGCGACAGTTCCTTCATCCGCGTGCTGACATCGTCAGGCGATGACCCAAGATCAGCGGCGGTCAGATGCAGTGCCAGCAGATCCTGTGGTCCAAAGATCCGATCGAAATCACGGTCTGCCAGTTCAGCGTCAAAGATACACTCCAATGGATCTTCAAACCCGGCGTCGTAAAAAACGTTCGCAATCAGGTCGTCACCCACACCATTGTCGTAAGTGTTGTTCTGACCAAAGATGTATCGCTCGCCCAAATCCACGTCACGCTTCAGGGAATATCCGTTAAAGCCGAGATAACGTTCCGGTCCGTAGGTCGTCACATCGTGATGCACCAGTGGCACTCGTATGTCGCCAGTCAACGGGAAAGTACCGGCGGCATACACACCTTGCGTTCCGATATGCGTCCTGCCGGTTCCGGCATAATCCATCGGCGTTCCGAACGACCGGACTCGGCCCAGGGATGGATTGAGTTCACCATCGAATCGGTCTTGATTGTCGTCAAATCCGTCGCGACCCGCTCCGGCCGTCCCGACACCGCCATAGCGAGTTCCACTGTTGCCGCTCGTTTGCGCGTCGCCTGGCCGACCCGGACGAGGCAGATCTGACACGGCAAAAGTTCCGCCGGGTTTGTAAGCATTGAAAAGTCGTTCGCTCTCGCCCCATCGTCCCGGATGCAGATCCTCCAGCGGTGCGCCGGTGTCATCAACTTGTGCCCTTCCGGCCACCAGCCAGAGCCATTCCATGTTGGCTTGTTCCAGACCTGTCGCAGGCAGCTGCCCGTAATGGTGCTGAAACTGCGCTGTCACATCCGCAGTCACGGGTGCCAGCATATTTGTTCGCAGGGCCCAGATGGGGTTCACTTCGTTCGGTCCAAGTCCCATGTTGGACTTTGACAGAAACTGCTCGTTCATCAGCCCGCTACCCGCAATCGCCTGAACGTTGCCTGAGCGGTCTAAACCAGCGAGGTTTCCATGCACGTTCAGATTGATCAGGCCATCCAGGTCGTAGATCGTGAACGAATGCAAGACCGTGTAGAGCTTGCCGGTCCGATCTTCCTGGACAGGAAAATGCGTGTCGATCCAGATCCCTTCACGAGTGTCATCACCTGTTAAGCTTGGGTTTGCGCCCGCACCGCCGTCGTTGTCACAATCCAACTCATAGGCCCCGGGATCGGAGCCCGTCCAGATCCCCAGTTCACCTAATACCCCATTTACGCCACCTGGTTGCGTCAGAAGATTGTCGTCAGGAGCGAAAGGAAATCCACCGCTTGCTAAAGGTGTCGGAAGTGCGGCATTTTCAGCATCGGTCAGAAAACGAAAGACGGGCGTTCCATCAGGAAGCAACCCTGCAATGTGAGTCGGGTGGGGCCGGAACGATCGCCCGCCGAATTTTGAAGTGGCTCGGTTTACTCCGTCGAATGCCGTTGCCCAGTTGATGTCGGTCGGAGCCGTATTGCCCATGTACCCATTCGCAGCGGCGATCGCTTTCATGTATTGCGGGCGGAAGAACGACGGGATGATCACCGGCACTCGCTCGTAACGCGGGAAAATCGTTCCCAGATTCGTCGGATCGTTATCCCGGATGGCCCAGCCTTTGTAGGCCAGGAACAAATTGTTGATGTCCGGATAGGTATAGTCGACGTCCGGAGCTGGAGGTGCCACTGGACGGTCTTCACTTCCACCCCGGGCCGCTGGTGAATCCACAAAATTGAGCCAGTCATTGCCAGCCGGCCCGGTGACTACGGGCAGACCGCCGACATAGCTGACTGTCACGCCTTCACCGGAATGCGGAGACAGATCCGAACCCACCATATTCGCGGCGATGCTGAGTCGGCGATCCCGGCTGCGCAGAATGCTGCCTCGCTCCGACGGTCGGTGACTGGTTCCCGAAATGATGTGCCGCAATGGATGATCCCAGATGTTGTCCGGTTCATCGGTCTCCGCCTTGACCGCATCACTGAAGAATTCGGCCGCCGCTCGATCCTGCGTCGCGAACGAGAAAAACACCATCCCCGTAAAGGCCAGCAGCCCCAGCAGAGCGATGACAATGATCAGTGTGGAACCACGACGGCCTGATGTCCGCCAAGCGATCTGAGTGTTCAATGTTTTCATGACTGTGCGATGCTGGGTGCCCACGCCACGGGAGAGCGGGAAGAGGTCCAGCGGCTATGGCAAACTTACGGCAGCGCGCTCTACGCCGATGGCAAAGTTCCGCCCGCAGAGTTCTACATGGTCAACTTGAAGTGAGGTCCGGAATGCCTCGTACACCGGCACCGGCGGAAGAAAACAATGCCTGCGCCGGTCAGCGCGCCGGCGCCCGAAATTAACAGTAACTCCACTTCGTTCACTGCGCTTTCTTTTTATCGGGTGCGTTAAGGCACAGGGTTCCGGCACGGGCCGCTTCCTCCATCCGGCCTGTCTGCTTATATAGCATTGCGAACAGGCACTGTATCCGCATGTCAGGTTGCGGCTGCTTCAACGCGGCAAGCAGCGACGATTCCGCCTCCGCAAACTGCCCGGTCCCGAGCAAAGCAAGGCCGAGATTCTGAAAAGCCGCGCCACGCAAGGATTCCGGCAGGCGTTGCGACCCCGTTGCGGCGCGCAATTGCACGATTGCATCCTTGTAATTGTGGACATTCACCATCCACAATCCAGCGTTGTAATGCACCAATGCATCGTCTGGAAACTGTTGACCCAGATCCAGCCATTGAACCTCGAAAAATACACTGATCGTTTGCCACAGGTTATACAGGGACGGGTCCCACGCGGATTGGGCGGGCTTTTGCTTCAGGGCATGAAACAAC
>JANNGQ010000576.1:0-1776 GCA_031403975.1 Planctomycetota bacterium | reverse complement strand
TCGGCTGCGATGCTGCAGCCGATCGATGCTGGTCGTTGCTTAAAATGGCGTGTGAGAATCGCGTCGTCGGTTTAAGGCGGTGAAAAAACACGACGCGGCCCCGATCAGGACATTTGGTTGTAGCCGAAGTCGTACGACTTCGGGCTGCAATTCAGGCCGCGAGATGCCGATGCATTGAGAGCCATTGCCGTGAAGGTCCGATTCAGGTGGCTGTTTTCAACAGCGTTGGTGTTGCTGTGTCTGGCGGCTCTGGTCGCGGTCTCCTCTATCCTGCAGCCGGAAGATCCGGCGATTCTCCTTGCAGAAGCCGCGAGGGATCTTCAGGCCGGTCGTTTCGAATCTGCCGAGCAGCGCGCTCTGCAAGCCGTCAGCAATGAAGGATGCCTCCCTGAAGCGTTTCTGATTGCCGGAGAAGCCGCTGCCAAACGTGGAAGATTCGAGCTGTCAGCATCGTATTTTCGATCGGGAGCCGATTGCGAGAACCGCCCCGGGGAAAAAGCACGCAGCTATTTCTTCGCGGCGGAATCCTCTGTGCAATGTGGCCGCCTGACTGACGCTGAGTTGTCTTATCAAGCGGCATTGAGTGCCGATCCACTGTATCTCCTGGCGGAAGACAGACTGGAATTCCTGTACCGGACCGAAGGCCGCGTTTCAGAGTCAACCGCGGTACTCGCACGGCGTGTTGAATCAAATACGGCCAGCTTTGAGCAGCTATTGGATTTCGGGCATCCGAACCGGCGGCGAAAGTTCCCGGAACAGTTGCTGAAGCACCTCCCGCAACTGGAGCGTGACGGCTTGCCGATGCTTGGGATCGCCAGAGAATTTCTGGCGGAGCACAAGCGTTCAACGGCAGAGCAGCAGTTGCGAAATGTTGTCCGGCAGTTTCCTCAGAATTGTGATGCTCAGGCAGAGTTCGGCCGACTGCTCCTGGATGATAACGAACAGGAGTTTCTGCGATGGTTTGATCAACTCCACTCATCCTGTCGTTCTTTCTCAAGGATCTGGCTCATTCGCGGCCTTTGGGCGGAGCGAAACGGGCACTGGCGTGAATCTGCGGCAGGGTTCCTGCAGTGTCTGACGGCTGAACCATTCAATCGCGAGGCCACATTTCATCTTTCCGTTGTCCTGGGACAGCTGTCGCAAAACGACGATGCGGCTGTCTGCAGAGATCAGGCACGAAACCTGGAATCCATCGAGGGAATGCTTGATGAAATCCATGATGACAAGCAAACACTGAACAATCTGGCCATGTTGATCCCCTTGCTGCAGACCGTCGGTCGGTCAGCCGAAGCCCGGAATTGGCTACGACTTGCCGACCAGCGATTCGGGGAGGTTCAGGAACTCGCGGCACTGCGACGGAATTCCGCGAGTTCCACGACGGAGTCCCATGCCTGGTCAGTGTCGATTCACAGACTGATCGCGATGAATTATCCGGATCCCCATCCTTCGCCGCCGTCAACGACCGCTGATCGACTGCGATCAGAGGCTTCAGACATCAGTTTCGACCTGGCGTCCTCCGAACTGGGCATCACGTTTGAATTCGTGAATTCGGACAACTCGCTGAAGCCAAGGCGGATGATCCAGTCGAATGGCGGCGGAATCGGAGTGTTCGATATCGACGCAGACGGCTGGCCGGATCTCTATTTCACTCAGGGAGGAGAATGGCCCGCCGCGGCGTCACAGACAGGGCCTGAGGGGCGCATCTTCCGGAATCTGCGCGGGAAGACGTTTCGTGATTTGACATCGGCCACGGGTGTCGTCGATCGGGGTTTCGGC
>JANNGQ010000575.1:0-4978 GCA_031403975.1 Planctomycetota bacterium | reverse complement strand
GCGGCTCATGCGACGGTTCGGGTTCGAAATGAAACGGCTTGCGATCATGCTGACACTCGGTCTGAAAGACCCGGGAACCATCGATCTGCAAGCCGCCGCTGCTCTGGGACGGCCATCCCGGAGCAGCTCTCTTCCATAAATAAGATGCGATGCTGCGTGGCGTGTCAACCATCGCCTGGAAAGATATTAGTGAGGTTCCGTGTTATGCAATCGGCTTCCCGTATCCTCCTCACCGCATTTGTCATCTTGTCCGCCGCACAGTTCGTCAGCGCTCAGCAACAGTCGCCAAACGTCCTCTTCATTTTCTGCGATGACCTGACCTGCCAGTCGATCAGTGCTTACGGTGAAAATCGGCATCTACTGGACACGCCGAACATTGATCGTATTGCACAGCAGGGAATGAGATTCGACAGATGCCTTGTCACCAACTCCATCTGCGGACCCAGCCGAGCCACGATTCTCACGGGCAAGTACTCGCATCTGAACGGCTTCTACAACAACAGCAACTGCAAGTTTGATGGCAGCCAGCAGACGTTTCCAAAGCTGATGCAGCAGGCTGGTTACGCAACTGCGATGATCGGCAAGTGGCATCTGGTGACTGATCCCACGGGTTTCGATTTCTGGCACATCCTTCCCGGACAGGGGCTGTACTACAACCCTCCGATGATCCGGAACGGCGAGAAAGCAAAATACAGCGGATACACAACAGACATCATCACTGACCTTTCGATCGAGTGGCTGAAGAACCGTGACCAGACGAAACCCTTTCTCCTGATGAGCCAGCACAAAGCGCCTCATCGGGAATGGGCTCCGGCGCTGCGGCATCTCGGCTGGGACAATGACCGTGTCTATCCCGAACCACCGACACTGTTCGATGACTTCGTCGGACGCAGTAAAGCAGTCAGCGACCATGACATGGGGATTGACCGCACTTTTACCGATCTGGATGCCAAGCTGATTCCGGCATCAAATATGACGGACGAGCAGCTCAAAGAATGGAACGCCTATTATGAACCGCGAAACGAAGCCTTTCGCAAGGCGGGTCTGACCGGCAAGGACCTTGTCCGCTGGAGATACCAGCGATACATGCACGACTATCTGGCGTGTGTCAAAGCGGTCGATGAGAACGTCGGCCGGATGCTGGACTGCCTGGCAGAGGAAGATCTGGCTGACAACACAGTCGTTGTGTTTACCTCTGATCAGGGGTTCTTTCTCGGCGAGCACGGCTGGTTCGACAAGCGGTGGATTTTTGAGGAATCTCTCAGGAGTCCGTTGATGGTTCGCTGGCCGGGCACAACAAAACCGGGCAGCGTGAACAGCAATATCGTGTCGCTGATCGACTTCGCAGAGACCTTTCTCGACATTGCCGGGCAGGATCAACCGGCGGATATGCAGGGCCGGAGCATCGTGCCTCTGTGCAAAGGTGAGACACCGGCCGACTGGCGAAAGAGTCTTTACTACCACTATTACGAATTCCCGGTGCCGCATCGAGTCCGGCCGCACGTCGGCGTGATCACCGATCGATACAAGCTCGTGCATTACTACAAGCCGGACGTCGATGACTGGGAACTGCTGGACCGCGAAAAAGACCCGCTCGAAGTGACCGACTTCTACAACGATCCCGCTTATGCGACCACGGTGAAGGAACTGCATGCCGAACTGGACCGGCTGAGAATCGAAGTCAAAGAGACTGCTGAAGTTCCCCGCACTGCATATGGCAATCAGCCGTTTGTCGGTGAAGCACCAGTAAAGAGCGGACCCGCGAGGTAGTGAGGTGCCGATTTTGAGCTGCAGGTTTGACCACGGAATACACGGAACACACGGAAGAGCGGCAGTTGCGTTTTTCCGTGTGTTCTGTGTATTCCGTGGTTTGCAAAATGCGATTCCTGGGAGTGTCCGCGTCTTGATGTTCGGCGTTGCATCGCTTTTTGTGATGCACGTTCACCCGGCCTTCGCGCAGTCGGATGATCAGGCTCCGCCACCCCAGTGGCACTACAGCTACGAGATGTTTCAGATGCTGCTCGAGCAGCGGGGACTGGCCGTGACACGGTCGCTGGAGTTGTCATTGTCGACGCCATCGGCTTCTGTCGTGGTTCTGTTCGGCGACCAGAGCCGCATATCACGCGATCAGTGGCTGCAGCTGCGGCGGTTTGTGGGCCAGGGTGGTTCGTTGCTGGTCGCTTCGGAACGCAGCATATTTCTGCCGGGCATCTGTTCGTTCGTCGCCGGCCCGGCAATGTCTGAAAATGAGACTGAACAATACCAGTCATTTGCTGACTGTCTGCAGCTTGATGCCGTCAACAAGAGCCACCCGTTGACTCAGGGCGTCGGCTCGATTGTCGTAAACCGCGCCGGCTGGCTGACGCCTCCGGTAGATGAATCGCTGTCGTGGGAAGTGATCGTGTCGCTGCCGGACGACTGTTCTCCGAAGTCTGCCCGAGGCCAGGCGGTGATCCTGGCGGGTCTCGATCCCGAACCCGATCGAGGCGTGATGATCCTCGCCGCAGACCAGAGTCTGTTCTCAAACGGAATGCTGTGGCACGGTGACAATGCGATTTTGGCAATTCGTGTATCCGAACTGTTGTGCCGGGGGCAGCGAACTCAGCTGACTGTGATCGCCGATGAACGCCCGTTGCCGGGTTACCGCCAGAGTACCGCAATGCTCCCGCCCCAAATTCCGCCCCAAATTCCGCCCCAGATTCCGCCTGACATTGAACTGCCTGAGCCGGAACTGGCAACGCTGCTGCGGGCCGCCAATGCGGTTGTCGATAAAGTGCAGGAATCGAACATCCTGAACGAAGCTTTGCGAGACCGTCCCCGCAACATGCGTCCCGTTGCATGGTTGCGGACTGTGCTGCTGATCCTGCTCCTGCTGACCATGCTGATTGTGCTCTGGAAGCTCATGCAGATGCGGTCAGTGCATACACCGGCACGACTGCAGCGGTTCATGCAATCAATGTATGGAGTGCTGTCTGCGAAGCAGATTGCCGCGTCCGAGTTCGGAGCGGCCGTCGAAATCCTGGCCCGCGACGTTTGTGCTGAGATCACCGGCTCAAAAATCAACACTGACTGGGTGACGCTGCTGTCAGACAAGAGTCAACTCATTGCTGCTGTGCCTCCGCCCTTTCGAAAGGGACTCAAGGAGATCGCCGGGATTGCTGTCAACGGCTGTCGCGTTCACATTTCCCGGCGGAAGTTTCAGTCGCTCGGAAGGATCGTGCAGGAACTCCGAAAACACACCGTGCGTAACAGTTGAGTCCCTTCCCCCTTCAAGTCCGGCGGGAATCAGTGAATTCCCGTGGCTGGGGCTTCCAGCCGCAGCAACATCCGGGGAGAGCACAGGGGCTGGAAGCCGCAGCCACGGGAGCACTGGGGCTGGAAGCCCCAGCCACGGAGGGACTGAATCTGCTTGCTCTTCGTCCCACTATCCTTCACCCGCGAGGGTGACACTGCTTGTGAACGGTCTTCAGTCGGCTGTGTTCAACGTGCGTGTAGATCTGGGTGGTGCGGATGCTGGAATGGCCCAGCATTTCCTGAAGCGCGCGAATGTCGGCCCCGCCCGCCAGCATGTGGGTTGCAAAGCTGTGACGCAACGTGTGCGGGCTGACTTCCTTTGAACATCCCACTCTGGCAGCAAACCGCTGAACCAGAGCCCACACGGTTTCCCGGTTCATGGGCCGTCCGCTGCGAGTCAGAAACAACCGACCGTCGTCGGCCCCCGCGACAGTGACAAGGTCTGCACGCTCGATGTCGAGATACTTCCGAATCGCGTCCGTGGCGACTGGATTCAGTGAAACCATCCGCTGCTTGTTTCCTTTGCCGGTGCAGCGGCAGTAGTTCTCTGCCAGGTGAACATCCTGCAGCCGGAGTCCGACGACTTCAGAAACTCGGCACCCGGTTGCATACATCACCGCCAGCAAAGCGCGGTCGCGGCGATAGTAGCGATCTGCCGGGCCATAGGGTGCCAGCAGCAGCGCGTCGACCATCTCCGGGCTGAGCACTTTCGGCAGCCGTTCCCAGAGTTTCGGCGAACTGACCAGATCAACGGTGCTCTCAGCAACGACGCCTTCCAGCATCAGAAAGCGAAAGAACATCCGAACTGCAACGAGATTACGTCCGATACTGCTGGCCGCCAGATTCAGGTTCTGCAGGAATTCCAGGAACGCTGTGATCGTGGGCACTCCGATATCATGGACACCGGCCTTGGCGTGGTCACAGTTCCACAGGAAGAAGCGGTCCAGATCCCGACGATAAGCGGAAATCGTATTGGCCGCCATGCCGCACTCAGCATCGAGATAGTTCAGAAACCCCGATTGCCAGCTCGATGGATCACGAAACGTCGCCACGGCGAACGATCGACCTTCAGGAGGGCGCTTGCGGCGAGTCATGCGCGAATCCGGAAACAGATCGATGCCACGGAAGGCGAGTCCCGGCGGGCCGGAATCAACCCATCGTGACAGGCGTCATGTGCTGGGAAAAAAAGATCGCCGTCACCGTTCAGAGGGGGTTGAACGATGACGGCGACAGCTGGAAACCGTCCGAAGACGGCATTCTCTCAGTAATTACGGCTCAGGATCATCCGGCGAAAATCCGACAGTGATCCGTGCATTTCGTAAAATCGGCACACATCGGGAGTCGCCATCCGGTTTTATATCCGATTTGCGGTTGTCGGATTTGTGACACGTATGACGTCAACCGGCGGATCCCGGGAAAATGGCATTCACCGCGGCGGCGGAAAGGCTGATCTCGTAGACTCGCGTTAGGACAAGGGTTTTTGATGTTGCGCATTTCATACCAACCCCAAGCGCGAGCGAGGAAACTGACTGGTTTTTTGCTCCACTGCGGCAAGGTCCTCGCTCGCGCTTCGGGTTAGTATTCTTGCTGAGTTTTCAGCATATTCGAACGACAAGCCAGGCAACTGTGCAACTTCAAAACTCGAGCTTCAGGCTTCGATCGAAGCAACCACGGATTAAGCTCC
>JANNGQ010000574.1:0-3602 GCA_031403975.1 Planctomycetota bacterium | reverse complement strand
TACGCGCGGCCACCGCAAAGGTTTTCAGGCCGGGAGGAAATTTTCGACAGCGTGTTACGATCCGGCGCGATTTTTGGGGGGTGGAGGCGTGGAGGTCTCGCGGCTGGGGGATCGGGCCCGCAGGCAGATCATCACGACCGGACGTGAAGGCGATATCAGTTACATTGTTCAGGAATATGTTGCCGGACACAACCTCAGCCAGTGGATGAGGAAACACGGATCTCCGGATTTCGGCACAGGCCTGAAGTGGATGCAGCAGGTCGCTTCCGCCCTGCGAGCAGCTTCGGAAGCCGGCATTGTCCATCGGGATGTCAAGCCGGAAAACATCATGGTGAACCGCAGTGGCGTTGCGAAGGTCACTGACTTCGGGCTGGCACAGCTGAATCAGCCGAACAGTCAGAAGATGAATCTGACACATGCCGGGGTCACCATGGGAACACCATGGTATATGAGTCCTGAACAGATTCAGGGCGACAAACTCGACCATCGCAGCGACCAGTACGCACTGGGAGTCACATGCTACCACATGTTCGCGGGAAAGCCGCCGTTTCCAGGTAAGAACGCGGTCGCGGTTGCCGTGCAGCACTTGAAAGAAGAACCGCTGCCGCTGAGTTCTTGTCGGGGTGATCTGCCGAAGGAAATGTGTGACGTCATCCACCGCATGATGCAGAAAAAACCGGGCGACCGATTTCAGACCGGAGCGGACCTCGAGGCGGCGCTCGAAAAACTGAATTCTGTTTCTGTGAATTCTCGCCTCGGTGCCCCTGCCGGTGTTGCTGACCGTGTCCGCTCATGGTTGCCCCAGGCGCGAAATGCAGCGATGATCGCTGCGGCTGTGTTTGCGATTACGTTTGTTGCCGGGCGGCGTCTGGATCGGTCGGTTGCTTTGCCGGTCACTCCCGCGACAGAGTCAATTCCTCCGGAAAACTCGGCGATCCTGCAGTTTGCGGCAGCGATGCTCCAGCCAAACCGGGGTGCGGCATGGAGGGCCGTCATCGAGAATTTCCCCGACAGCAACGAAGCGGAACTCGCCTCAATGCGGCTGGGTGTGGCGCTGGTGGCAGGTGCTGTGCCCGATGCGGAACAAGCATTCGCAGTGTTCGAAAGTATCCGGACCAAAGGGGAAATCGCACCCGAAAAGAGCTATCTCGCACTGCTGGGCATGATTGGTCAGGCGTACACTCTGAAAGACCGCGAGCGCGGTGATGAATTGGATCAGCTGATTTCAGCAATCCAGAACATCGTCCGCGACCAGGAAGAAGACGAACTCCGATTGGTTCTCGATCGGGCCCCAGAGGAACTGAGTCAGTTCTTTGAGCGCATTCAGTTCCGGGAATAGCGTTTTCACCTTGCCCAGGTTACGTCGCGACCACCACGGTGACACTGACTCGCACAAAATGAAAACAGGTGAAGACTGGGCCTTCCGTTCCAGCCGGAAGCGACACAATCCTCACCAGTTTTGAGTCATCAATTCAGAATCCGTCGGCGATTGCCTGGCGCTCTCATTTTCGTGAACAATGGACATTCTCAGCGAACACGGGATGTTGTTCGGGCTTCTGATGCTTCCTGTTCGCCTCGACTGGCTACCTCTCGAAGATTGCCTTCAGCAGTTGCGACAATCAACTGAGCTTCGGCAATATTGCGCGGATTAAAGTAGTACTCGACTCCCTGAATCCCACGATGATTTTTGGCGGCCAGCTGCTGCCAGCTCATATTGTCGGTACGAGTCCAGATCGCAGCCTGTGCTGAATGCTGATTCAGCTCACCGGTTCCGACCATCCGGATCAGTTCCTGCAGCACGGTGTCGTCCGTGTACTCTTCGACCCGCACCAGTTTATACGCGACTCGCGGATTCGGATCGGACTTGCCGTGATTCAGACATGCTGAGACATACGGGACTTTGACGCTGCGTTCAGGGGGAATCGAAAAGAACCCGCCGCCGCCTTGTCCACCGCCGCCCAGGCCTCCGCCGCCCTGACCTCCGCCGCCAAGGCCTCCACCGCCCTGACCTCCGCCAAATCCGCCGCCACCCGACTGTTGCCCGCCACCTTGTTGCCCGCCGCCCTGTCCGCCGCCCTGTCCGCCAAGCCCACCACCACCACCACCGAGCCCGCCGATTTGCTTCAGTACAGGCACCATCACAAAGGAATCAGGCAACTCGACCGTCATCGGTTGTTCGGACGTATTTGAAATCAACACAAAGCCGCCGGTGGAGTCTTTCGCGACGACTTTAGATTCCAGCTGTCCGTTCTCCAGTCCTTCAAACAGTCCGATTCGTTCTGCGGAAGGGTCGAACCTGGGATTGGTAATTGCCGGTTTTCGAGTCTCGCGACGCTTGGATTCCGCTGACGTTTTCCCGGAAGCGACGAATCCTAAGCTGCAGACCGCAGCCGCCAGCAATGTCCAGCGAATGATCGAATGGCGCAAAGTCATGGAATAGGCTCCTGAGCGCTGCGGCAGCAACAAGGGTCCAGCGACCGGACTTTCGACCGCAGACCACCGCAATTCCCTGGAAAACGAGAATTCTCCGAGGGCATCAGGGAGTTTATCGCTGTTTTGCCCTCCATCACAACAAAAAAGTCATCACGGTTTGTGAAGTCCGTGTCGAACGCCTCTCCGAAAGCGGACAGGGAAGCCAGTCTGGAATCTCCCGAATGCCCGTTTCCGGAAACACCACCGGTTGTGACGGTTGTCAGGTGCAACAACAGTCAGCTTTGCTCAGCGTCACAGCTTCAATTTTCAATTCCCACGGTTTGATTTTCTTTCATCACGCCGATAGATTCTCTGGATCGGACGATTAGCTCAGTTGGTTAGAGCGCCACGTTGACATCGTGGAGGTCGTTGGTTCGAGCCCAATATCGTCCATTGTCTGGCTTTGCATTTGGTCGTCAGCCTCCGCAGAGCCCGGTTTTCCCGGGCTTTTTTCGTTCGTGTCATTCCATTCTGTGCTGCTGTGTATCCTCATCACCGGAATCCTGTCTCAATCTTGATCGTCAGCGTCTCACGTTTGCCCCATTTCTTAAAGCGCTCGCAGTACGATTCGATGTGACATTTGGCAGCTCACCGGATTTCAGCGTCAGTCACACGACGGATGGCAATCCAGGCATGAGTTCTCGTTCCGACCAATCATATTTCGCCACCACGCAGTGGAGTGTCGTCCTGCGCGCGGCTCAGCCAGATGATTCGGCAACGAGATCAGCGTTGGAGCTGCTCTGTCGGCGATATTGGATTCCGCTGTACGCGTTTGCGCGGCGACGAGTGGCGACTCGCCCGGAGGCACAGGACCTTACGCAGGAGTTCTTCCTGCGACTCCTTGCGGGAAACACGCTGGCCGCCGTGACACCGGAACGTGGCCGGTTTCGGAGTTTCCTGTTGACTTCGCTCAAGAACTTTCTGGCGAATGAATGGGACCGCGCTATGGCTCAGAAGCGCGGCGGCGGTCGGGAGCAACTGTCGCTCGACTGGGAATCCGGTGAGTCACGGCTGTCGTTCGAACCCGCTCACACCGACACACCCGAACGAGCGTTTGAACGGCAGTGGGCGCTGACGCTGTTGGACGTCGTCGTCCAACGCCTGCAGGACGAACTTGCGACGTCCGGCAG
>JANNGQ010000573.1:0-1727 GCA_031403975.1 Planctomycetota bacterium | reverse complement strand
TCGTTGTCTTGCCGGCATGGTTGTCCGCTTCAATGTACAGCGTGACGTCCTTTACGTTGATGGTTTCCATCTGAAGGAGCGGTGGGAAACCTTTAGATGCGTCCAGCTTGAAATCTGCTTCGACTTCGTCACCCGGCGTGATAGTCAACAGCTCGAGCATGTCCGGCACGAGTCCGACGCGAATTGCTTTGACGCCGGATTCCAGGTCCGTCACCACAATTCTGCCTTGAAGAACTTCGGTGGTTTTCGTTCGCGGTCGAACCGTTTCAAACTTCGTCAGTTCGGGCCCCGAATCATCAATTGCAAATGCAACCGGCCACTCGATCGAGTCTGCCCCGGCAACATTCTGCCGGAGACTGGTGATCAGGTCATAGCGGCCGTTTTCAAGTCCCAGTTTCACCGGATCAAGCGGAGGTGGAGAATACGGCTCCGTAGTTGTGGAGAACAGCCACACACTATTCTCGCCGGCAGCGACGGTTACCGTCTCGACAAAGCGGCTTGTGATGGGAAACGGTGATTCCGTTACCGGGTCGCGACCGTCAGTCTCTCGCCTTTGAAAGTCGAGATTCAACTGCCAGCCCGTGGAGTCAAAATCACCTCCATACACAAACGTTTCCGACAAAAGTCTGGATTTTTGCCAGCCTTCACCCAGCATCAGGTCGTCAAGATCAGCCACGGGCTTCACTTCGGTGTTGTTGATCACCGTCAGAAATGTCCGAATCTCCGGTACGTCGCCTCCGATCGGAGTCTGAATTCCGTCCGACAGCCTCCACCACCAGGCGTGAGGAATTCCGGCCAGGCTCAGCCCGAACTCAATTCCGTCGTCGCCAATCACCTGTTCGACCTCTGGCCGGAACTTAATCTTAAACGTGTGACCGTCCGGAGTAAGGCTGGGAACAGGGGCTGCGACACCGGGCATCACATACTTCGAAAGCTTGTCACTGAAGACGACTTCGACCGGCAGCCGGGCAGGCTGCAATGCTGTCGTATCGTCGTCGTCGGCACGCTCGACCCGGATCTCAAGTACATTGTTATCGGGGTCATATTGCGGTATCGGCCTCACCACGAACTGCTCCGGCTCGGCGAATTCCGGAATGATCGTGATCCGCGTCGAGACTTTGCGCCGCAGATCCTCGGGAGTGATTTCAATCGTTATTCCTTTCGAAAACTCCAATGCCGTCTGCACTGCCGCCGCAGGCGACGTCGGTTGCGCGGCTGTGGCGGTTGTTGTCGCGGGGGGATGCAGCGGCAGATCGACCGTGTTGGTTCCCTCGGCAAATTCCAGAATCACAGGGTTCGGCCAGAACGGTGTCCCGTCAGCCGCGCGAAACAACTGGACCTTGATTTTCCGCGCAGCGCCGCGTTCCTGCTTCAGCCGGAATCTCAACGCTGTCGGAGCATGCATCTTTGTCATCGCATCCAATGTCGAAGGCAGAAGTCGCAGCCTGCGTGTCTGGCCCGCATCTTCCAGAATCATTTCTTTCCCTTCCGGGATACCTTCAACGACCTGCATCACTTCGATGTCCCACGATGTCTCTGCAGCCGGATGAAGCATGATCGATGTCGATGCCGTTACCGCACCATAGTCGTTGACCGCAAAAATCGTCACTGGTTTCGGACCTGTCGCAGTTTGCGACAGCTTTAGTTCCAGTGTTCCGTCTTTCTCAACCATGGCGTCGTCCTGCAGATGTGCCCAGGTTCCGTCCTGCTGCGTTGCTTCGTGTGCA
>JANNGQ010000572.1:0-3017 GCA_031403975.1 Planctomycetota bacterium | reverse complement strand
ATCAGCACTAAACTTGTTGCTCCATAAAGGGTTCCGTTGTTTGGAGTCAGGTAACCCACCTCGGCGAGAAATGTCAGCAAGTGTCATACCAAGTCAATCGAGGAATAAAATCAGTGTAAGCCTGAGTGTAAGCGGGATGGTCACCTGAGTTTTCGATCAGGCCATCGCCCTCCGCGTGCCAAGCGTGCGGATTGTCGCGCCGATTCCCGGCAAGAACACGGTGGGAGTCGAAGTTCCGAATGACAAGCAGGTCATGGTCCGCATGAAAGAGCTGTTGCAGACCGCTCGGGCTGCCTCGGACGAACTGCGTCTGCCGCTGTTTCTGGGCAAAGACGTGAGCGGTCGCGCACTGACGGTCGATATGGCAAAGATGCCGCATCTGCTGATCGCCGGCCGGACAGGGACTGGAAAAAGCGTATGCCTGAATACCCTCATTCTGTCGCTGCTGATGACTCGCACTCCGGACGAAGTGCGGATGCTGATGATCGATCCGAAAATGGTCGAACTCAGTCCGTACAAGAAAATCCCGCACCTCATGCATCCGGTGATCACCGACATGAAAAAGGCGGAAGCCGTGCTGGCGTGGTCCGTCGACAAGATGGAGGAACGCTATGACCTGCTGGCACGGGTCGGTGTGAGACATCTGGACAGTTACAACAAACTCGGAAAAGTCGAAGTCCTGGACCGACTGGGGCTGAGCGAATCGGATCCGGACGCGGCGAGCATTCCGGATCGAATGCCGTACATCGTGATCATCGCCGACGAGATGGCCGACTTGATGATGACCTCCGGCAAGGACGTGGAAGCGTATATCATCCGCCTGGCTCAGAAGTCCCGCGCGGTGGGGATTCATCTGGTCCTGGCGACTCAGAAGCCGACGGTGGATGTCATCACGGGGCTGATCAAATCGAATCTGCCCGCCCGTATTTCGTTTCAGGTCGCGAGCAAGATGGACAGCCGCGTGGTGCTCGATGAGGGCGGTGCCGAACGACTTCTCGGAAGTGGTGATATGCTGTATCTGGCCCCTTCGACGAGCCATCTGACGCGGGCTCAGGGGACGTATGTCAGCGATGAAGAAATCAACGCCGTCGTGGATTTCTTCAGCGACATGGAGCCGGAATACAGTCCGGAACTCGTCAAGCTGACGTCCGCTTCGTCAGCAGCAGCGGGCGGATCAGGAGAAACCGGGCCGCGTCATCACGATGATCTGTACGAGGATGCTGTGGCCGTTGTGATCCGCGAAGGCCGTGGCAGCGTATCATTACTGCAGCGAGCTCTCGGCGTCGGCTACGGTCGAGCAGCGAGAATGATTGACTACATGGCCGAAGACGGTATCGTCGGTGACTACAACGGCGCTCAGGCTCGCGAAGTGATCTGCACGATGGAACAGTGGGAGGCTGCAAAGGCCGAACGCGAATCCAACGGCTGAGTGGCTGCCGCGCGGAGCAGAAATCCGGGAATCGCAGTTTGCTGCTGCGGATCAGCATTGAAGCCTGTCGGGAGTTCTCTGTGCTGCAGACGCTGAACATACTGTTCTTTGTTCTGCATACGTCGGTGATGGTTTTCAATCTCACTGGCTGGATGTTCCGTCGGACTCGCAGGCTGCATGTGCTTTGCCTGTCTGCCACGTTGTTTTCCTGGTTCGTGATGGGAGCCGCCAAAGGACTGGGTTACTGCATCTGCACCGACTGGCATTTTCAGATTCGCCGGGAACTGGGTCTGCACGACGGAGTCCACTCCTATCTGCAGCTTCTGGCCAAAGTGTTTTTCGGAGCGGACATGGACAGAATCACCTCGGACGTTCTGGCCAGCGGGGGATTGCTGTTTGCGCTTCTGGCTACGCTGATCGTCTGGATTCGAACGATCCGGGGAAAGCCGACGAACGCATCACGCGTTGTTTGATCACGGAGCAACGGGACAGACGAATGGTTGTTGCTTTCATCGGCCGCTGGACACCGTCGCCTTCGGCTTGCCGTTAAACGAGTCAGATTTCCGGGAACACGATAACATTGTTCGGCTTGATCCCCTGATTGCCGACTTCTTCGTCGTCCTGATCGATTCCCATGAATCTCCCAACGACCGACCGCGCGACTCTGCTGACCTGGCTGCAGCTGGTGCGCCTGCCGACAGTCTTCACGGCGCTCTCGAATATTCTCTGCGGTTATCTCATCACGCACCGGCTCAACGTCGGCGATCTCGCTCGGCAGGCTGATATGTGGCTGCTGCTCGTATCCAGCATCGGGCTGTATCTGGGAGGCATGGTGCTGAATGATGTGTTCGATGCGAAACTTGACGCCGTCGAACGTCCGGAGCGACCGATTCCGTCAGGCCGCATCTCGCGCCAGGCTGCCGCTCTGTTTGGTGGAGTCCTGATGGGGGCAGGAGTCGTCGCCGCGAGTGCTGTCGGATCGAACAGCCTGGTTATTGCCGTGATGCTTGTGCCGTGCGTTCTTGCTTACAATGGCTTTCTGAAGTCGACTATCGCCGCACCATTGGGAATGGGTGGCTGCCGGTTTCTGAACCTGATGCTGGGAGCCAGCGCCGTCGATGGTTCGATGTGGCAATCGACTCCGATGACCGTTGCCGCAGCGCTCAGCACTTATATCGTCGGAGTCACCTGGTTTGCTCGCAACGAAGCGGGGCACAGTTCCAGCCCGGGACTGTTGTCCGGGATGATGATCGCCCTCAGCGGACTCGGTCTGGATGTCTGGCTGATCACTCGCTCGGGGCTTTCTGAGCCGGCCGTTTTCAGGAGCTGCCTGGCTCTGCTGATCCTGTGCCTGAATCTGGCAGTGCGGATGACAGCGACGATTGGCGATCCAAAACCTCAGCGTGTTCAGCGAACGGTCGGCCTGATGCTGCTGTGCATTATTTTGATCGATGCGTTGGTGGTCTTTGGATTCACCGGCGACGCGCAACTTGCGGCTCTTGTGATGCTGCTGATCGTGCCCGCCATGCTGCTGCGGCGCGTGATTCCAATGACCTGACATGCCGTCAAATCGACTGCGCCTGTTGTC
>JANNGQ010000571.1:0-7304 GCA_031403975.1 Planctomycetota bacterium | reverse complement strand
GATTCCCGACTCGCACTGAACTGGATCTGGTGGCCCCGAACAACCCGGTTTACTTTCGCACGGGGCCTGATGCGGCCTTGAATTCGCTGGCCCTGAAACTCAGTGGAATCGACAAGGATTTTCGGATTACGGACGGGCAGCCGGGCAGGGTTGAAACCGACGCGATCACAGGAGAACCCACGGGCGTGATTCGAGCCGCGGGCCGATTTGTGAAGACAGAATCACCAGAGAAATCTCCGTCATTCGATGAACGAAAGACTCAGCTTCAGAAACTTCTGGCTGATTACAACTCAGTGGGTATTACGGGCATCGTCCAGCGAAGTGCGGGCGAAGACGACGTGAAACTCTTCGAGAGTCTCAAACAGGAAGGTCACCTGAGTTGCCGCACGTTTCTGTGCTGGAACGTCAATCCTGTCGGTGAATGGGACACAGTTGCGGAGCAGATTCGAAGAGCTGCCGAACATCCGGCTCACAGTTACGACAACCTGCTCTGGCTGCGCGGCGTCAAAGTGTTTCTGGATGGCGGCATGCTGACCGGCAGCGCCTGGATGCGTCAGCCCTGGGGAGTCAGCACGATCTATTCCATCAGTGATCCCGAGTATCGCGGCGTATTGAACATCGAACCGGACCGCATGTACGAAATCTCAAAGTTCTGCCTCGAAAATGATCTGCAGATCACTGCCCATTCCGTCGGTGACGGTGCAGTTCACGCACTGATTGATGCCTATGAGCGAGTCAACAGCGACTTTCCGATTCGCGACAAACGGCCGTGTATCACCCATTGTAATTTCATGAGTGCCGAGGCTATTCAGAAAATGCAGCAGTATGGAATCGTCGCGGATATTCAGCCGATCTGGCTTTATCTTGACGGGCGTACGCTGTTGAAGCAGTTCGGGGAAGAGCGGACGAGTTATTTCCAGCCGTACAAGTCAATATTCGATCATGGTGTCATAGCGGGAGGCGGCTCAGATCACATGCAGAGAATCGGAAGTCTGCGGTCAGTCAATCCGTACAACCCGTTTCTCGGGATCTGGATTACTCTCACTCGTCAGCCCCGCGGAAGCGATTCGGCACTGCATCCGGAACAGCAGATTACCCGTGAACAGGCCATTCGGTTTTATACGATCAACAATGCCTGGCTGACCTTCGAGGAGAAGGAAAAAGGATCGATTGAGCCCGATAAACTGGCGGATTTTATTGTGATTGATCGTGACATTCTCAGCTGTTCGACCGACGAAGTGAGAGACATCGTTGTGGAGCAGACCTGGCTCGGCGGCAGGCAGGTTTACCCTCGCGTCGCTCCGTAGGGCGATACTGAATGCGTGTGGCTGAATTCGCGTCGATTCGCGGTTCAGTGGACTTCTGCACAAATCTCGGAAAGCAGAGGGACCGCGAATGGACGCGAGTTTACGCGAATGCAGGCAGTGAGTCGCAGGCCACAGCGGTTTGCCAGCAACTCACGACGGGACAGGTGAAACGAAAACAGCAGGATTCACCACAGAGGACGCGGAGGTACGCAGAGAAGTCCATATCGACTCAGCGTTTTCGTTCCTCTGCGATCCTCCGCGCCCCCTGCGGTTGAAACGGATCTCGTTTGGGTTGCGGGCTTCGCCGGCGCTGGGAAATCCGTGATCAAAACAGTTTTCCTTGTTCTGTTCTTTCCTGGGTTGCAGGCAAAGCACGCGCCGAGAAATCCCGTCGGTGCAGCATCCGGTCTGCCGCGTGAGACCAGGATCCGGCAACGGCATCCCGAGGATTACAGATCCTGTTAAGCCGCTGTGTCCGATGCGGATAGGCAGAAGACGCGCCTCATTCCCATGCCTGAGTGATTCCGCGGTCCGGTTCGATGAGATCCTCGACGATCCTGGTTCCCCGGTCCATAATCCTCCGGGCTGATCTTTGTCCTCTCCCGGAATTTCAAGTTTATGACCTCACAGACCACGCTGATTCGAGTCGGCCACAGTCCTGACCCGGACGATGCGTTCATGTTTCATGCATTGGCGAACGATTCGATTGAAACTGGTCGATATCGGTTCGTCCACGAGCTGCAGGACATTGAGACTTTGAACCGGCGGGCATTCTCCGGAGAACTGGAACTCACGGCTGTCAGCATCCACGGCTATGCGTTCGTCGACGACAAATACGCCTTGTGCGCCTGCGGCGCCAGCATGGGCGACAATTATGGCCCGACGGTGGTGGCTCGGGAGCCGCTCGCCGTCAGTGATCTGAAGGGCAAAAGGATCGCAGTTCCCGGCACGCTGACCAGTGCGTTTCTTTCACTGAAGCTGCTGTTGGGCGACACGTTTGAATTCGATGTTCAGCCTTTTGATGAAATCCTCAACCTTGTCGAAAACGGCAAGTACGACGCGGGGCTGATCATTCACGAAGGACAACTCACATATGCCAATCAGGGACTCGAGCTGATCGTCGACCTTGGCAAGTGGTGGTATGACGAAACAGGCGGGCTCCCGCTGCCGCTTGGCGGTAATGCGATCCGGCGGGATCTTGGACAACAGTCCATGCTTGAAGTCACGGCCTTGCTGAAGGAGAGTATTCAGTACGGGCTTCATCACCGCGAAGCTGCGCTGCAGCATGCGATGAAGTACGGGCGGGATCTCGATTATGACAAAACGGATCGCTTCGTAGGGATGTACGTCAACGACTGGACGCTGGATTTCGGACCAAGAGGGCGTGAGGCCGTACGGCTGCTGCTTCGGCGAGGATACGAGTCCGGGGTGATACCACGATTGGTCGTGCCCGAATTTGTCGGGTGACACCGGCAGTGATCGTGCTTTCGCGGACCGGTTGTGATCTTATCGCCACCGGGCTCGTCCCTTTGCGCATTGACTTCCAGTGGCACGGCGCTAGCCGCCGGTTTTTCACCGCATTGTCACGAACAGACAACGGTGGCTAGCGCCCTTCCGCTGACTAAGTCCACGCCATTGGGGGTAAATCCGGTGGCTTGGAAAATTCACGGCCTCGAAGCAAAAGCCGACACTTGATTCCGTGCGGTTCCTTACGGAGACGATCTTCAGTTCCCACCGGTGGACAGCAGCGTCTGTCGCTGGAAGAACAGAATCATCTCGTCCTTGTTGGCCGGGTTCGGAACCGCACTTGCCAGGCTCCAGCCGCGATCACCGACTTCCTCGATGATATTCCCGCCGCGAAACATGCCGTCCTTGTCGGTTTCGAGGTAGTACGTCATGTACTCCATCTGCGGCGGAATCAGGGCATCGAACAGCAGATGCGTAAACAGTTCCGCCGACCAGATGGTCAGAATCAACAGAAACAGTTGCTTGTAGCTCATGGCAAATCCCTTTGCACTCCCGGACTGGCAGTGAACTCCGGTCCGAGTTTTAGAAGATCCCCTTCATCCTGAGAATACGGACTCGTCGACCAGCACAGTGAACATTACGATTCTGGAGTTCAGCGGGGCGCGACATCGTTTGCGCAGACGGGTCAGACGGCATTATCGACTCAATTGATCAGGTCCGATTCCCCGTGTTGCCGTTTTGCAGCATCCGGTGCTGAACCGCAAATCCCTCCCGACCCGTGTGATTCGCCAGGCTAAGTTTTCACCACTGTTGTCCGGGCCATGAGGGTATTTGCGCTTGTCGGGCAGGCAAAGAGTCCAATCGGAGTGGAGATATGGGATCGAACCGAAGTGGAATTGTAACGGCGATCGCAAGTTTCGCGTTTGGAGTTCTGGCAGCGAGGTTTGCCGCGGAACCTTCCAATGCGGTGCTGGCTGACGAAAAGAAAACGCCCGAAGCATTTCTCAGCGGCGGGGCTCGATCAGAAAAAGTGCTGATTGAAATGCTCGCAACGCTCAAAACACTGGATCAGCGCGTCGCCGGGATTGAAGAGCTGCTGCAGCACTCGGATACGCCGCGTCCAAGTGGCACCGCAGTGCCGAAATCATTGGAAGATAAGAAGCGCTGAGCATTCACATCGGATTGCACTCGACGCAGATGTAAGCCGGAAGCCGGCGAAGCCGCGTTTGAAAGTTTCAGAAAAGGCGAGATATTCATCGTGATCGCAGCCCTTACGAATACTCGCAACGCGGTGGGACGGATCGGACTGGAGTTTGACGCCCACGGACTTTGTTGTGCGCAGGTCAGGAAACACGGAACAGGCTGGAGACTGACTCATTCTCGATCCGTAGCGGTGAGTCAAAGCACAGCATCGGGATCCGGCGATCAGCCGTCTGCACCGTTCCGAGCTGCCGATCTGCTCCTGGCAGCTGCCGGATTCCGCGGCGGCGAAATTGCCAGTGTGCTGCCCATGGAAAGCTGCGAACTGCGAGTGCTGGAGTTGCCGCCTGCAGACCCCGCTGAATTGCGGATGATGATTAACAATGAAAATGAGGCAGTCGCAGCCGATGACTCCGTATTTGACTTCTGGACGCTTCCGTCGGGTATGACAACGCGGAAAGACATGACGGGCATCTGCTCGCTGAGCGCAGATCGACGCATGATTGCGGACACGGTGCAACAGGTTCATGCGGGTGGATTCACGATCTCCGGCATCGACGGACTTCCGACCGCCTGCGCTCGAGCCGTTTCGATCATGAATATCTCCGATACACGAATCTCCGTCGAGCGAAAGGCCGAGCTGCGGATGGCCGTTCATATCGGCTGGAAACGATGCACCCTTGTACTGGTACAGGACGGAATCCCGCTGCTGGCTCGAGTGCCGCAGGTTCCGGGACTGTCGTCGTTTCTGCAATCAACGGCTGAATCCATGGCACACAGTTCAGACGAAGTACTGCGTCTGATGCGCGGGCTGCATGACGGATTACTGATTCATGCGTCGCCAAGAGTTATGGCCCGGCTGCATGATGCAGTACAGTCCTGGTGTCTGCCCTTATGCGAAGAAATCATGCGGAGCATCGCATTTTCGCGCCGACCGGGACTGAGAATGGTGCCTGGGGCTGTCATTCTTCTGGGTGTCGGTTCGGTGATCACCGGTCTCACGCAGATCATGAGCGACGAGCTGAACATCGTTGTAGAGTTATGGAGACTGCCGGCGGACGAGTGTGTCCGCAACGGGCCGGAGTATGCCATCGCGGCCGGCTTATCGGCGTGGGAGATCGACGCATGAGTGCCGGTATCAACCTTCTGCCGGATGATTTGCGACGACGATCAATCCGAAGTCGGGTGATCCGAATCTGGGTTCCCATACTCCTGGTACTGTCGATCGCAGTTCTGCTGACGGCATATGCCGGCTGGGCGCATTGCGAAGAACTTTCCCTTCAGGCCCGGGCGGCGGAACCGCTGGCCGGCACTGTTCATCAAGTCCTGTTGGACATCGGAGATGCAGAGAGCCGGATCTCAGGCTTGCAGAAAGAGATCCTTCAGCTGGCGAAGATTCAGGCTTCCACGGATCCGCTCAATTTGCTGCATGTCATCGGCAGAGCCAGGCCAGAATCCCGGGAAAAGCTGGTCCTCTCAGGCATCGATATCGCAAACAGCATCGACCGACGGGCTGCTGGTGAGGCGATCATCACAACATCCGTGGGCACTCAGAACACCGTTGCGGGGCAGTTGAGGCGGACGACAACACTGAACCTCTCCGGTTTTGCCGACTCCGAGGTGATCGTGGCCGGATTCGTCAGCGGTTTGCGGGAGAGCGGAATGTTCCGTTCAGTGCAGCTCAAATCATCGACGAACTCAGAATCGTCACATGTTCTGCAACAGGAGTTTGTCATTACCTGCATTCGTGAGGAATTCCCTTCGTGACCGGATCCGGATTCAACGCGACGCGATATCAGAAACAGGTGCACCTGACAGCCGGTTGCGTCTGTGTGGCAATGGCCGGACTGCAGTTTTTCGCAGCGTCAGGACGGACTGCGGCCACGCGGTCGGAGCGGGAATCGGTTCTGACGGCACAGCAGCAGTTGATCAGTCAGTTGGATCCGATGCAGCAGCGCAGGACCACACTGGTCGCCCGGGAACGCGACCTTCGGGAACAGTTGCTGGTCATGCGCCGCAGGATCCCGGCTTCGTCCGGAGAGCATGCATTCCTGAACGAACTTGCTGACGCTGCTGAAACGTGTGGAGTCGAAATCCAGGAATTCCAGCCTGGGGAATCCACAATCGTCGAGCGACACGTCCGTATTGAACTCAGATTGACGACGACGAGCTCGTTCGGCGGGCTGTGTCAGTTCCTGGCCGCCGTGCGCGGAATCGAAAGGCTGTGCAGCGTCGAAGAATGCAGAATCTCGGTGCCGGAACGTGCGAAGGACATGCTTCGCGCCGAGCTGACTCTGGCGGTGTTCTCCGCGAGTCCAGTCGAAGTTGCTCGCTCTGTCGGAGAACCACTGCAATGAAAATTCAGGCAGGAAAGCTCACGCCCAGACATGGTGTATTGATCGGTGTGCTGATCGTCACGCTCTACTTCGTGTTTCCGGATGATTCGAAATCCAACGGAAGCGTCTCCACCGGTGAACAAGCATCTCAGAACGGCTCGGATTCCCCGCCGGATTCGTCTCGGCCGGCCACGAAGTCGTCTGAGACTGCGAAGGCCACTGCGTCAATCGGTTCAGCAGAGGCCATATCGCTGAGTCTCCAGCAGACGACCGAACCACTGATCGCTCTGACCGAAGCACAGCTGCAGGAAGTCATCGCTGCCAATCCGTTCTTTACATCGGCCTTTTTTGCTCTTGAATCACCGGATGACGACGCCCAGGCAACGACGGCCGAGATCGACTCATCCGGTGAACTCCGACCGGAAGCAATTCCGCTGGTCGAGCAGTTGGCCAGTGCCGCAACGGTGAGCCTCCTGTATTCCAGTTCGCGCGGATCGTCCGTCGCTGTCGTCAATGGGCAGGTGATCCGACCGGGTGAATCGACGACGTCAGGTCTGCGTGTGGAATCAATCGATCCCCGAGGCATCGACGTTTCAGCGGCCCCGGTAACACTCCCTTGAGCCTGGGGCCGTCGGATTCATTGCGACTCCCTGTGGGGGCAAGTCTCCAGCCTGCCTGGAGTGAAAAAACGCATTTGTTTTTGAAACGACAAGGCCGGCTGGAAGCCAGCCCCACAACTAGGCCGGCTGGAAGCCAGCCCCACAACAAGGCCGGCTGGAAGCCAGCCCCACGACAAGACCGGCTGGAAGCCAGCCCCACGATAACGCCGGCTGGAAGCCAGCCCCACGATAAGGCTGGCTGGAAACCAGACCCACGAGAAGACTGACAGTCTCCGTGCTTTCGGGCGTGTGGGCCAACACTATGTTTTCTCAATCTGCAGTCGCAGCCGGTTGAGTGCCGTCCGGGCAGCGCGCTGGCGGAAGATGGCGAGATT
>JANNGQ010000570.1:0-1539 GCA_031403975.1 Planctomycetota bacterium | reverse complement strand
AGGCGATCGACCTGTCGCTGGTGTTCAAAGCCAGCCGATCGCTGCATGTCGCCGATCAGATCATCGGCCTGAATCTCAAGCTTTGAGTAGTCCCGCCATTCATCCGGATAGCCGATCTTTGTGTTGATCCTGCTCAGCTTTTCCAGCGCTTTCTGTTTTGTGGCATCGGTCATCCAGGTCAGTTCATGAATGCTCTGCTCGTAGGTTTTCAGGAGATTGCTGACAAGTTCATCCATCCTCCGTCGTGATTCCGCGGGAAAATGCTTCTTCACATAAAGCTGACCAAGGGCCTCGCCCAGCACACCAAAGTCGCCCGCTCCCGCTCCTGACGTCGCATCGACAGCTCGCTTCCAGCGGGGTTTCTGCTCGGGAACACCTGTCAGAGCGCGTTCGTGGAGTTCAAAACTGGCGTCGGCAAAATCCTTCGGAAGATACTCGGCAGTCGCATCCAGCAGCTGGAAACGCGCGTACTGCCTCCAGGTGTCAATCGGTGTGGCGGCGATGATCTTCTCCAGGTTCTGGAAGAAGCTGGGAGTCAACACGTTGATTTCCGTCAGTTCAGCAACACCAGATGCAGTGAGGAACGCTTTCCATGGAAGTGTCGGAGCAAGCTCACCAAGTTTCGTCACCTGGTACAGGTTGTACCGCTTCTCCGCATCTCTCAACTCAGTCCGCGTCCACTGAACTTCGGCAAGGGAGGTTTCGAGTTTCAAAATGTTCTCTGCAGCCACATCGCCGTGAGGCAATTCTGCCAGTTCATACAAACGGACGATATAGGTTCTCAACGCGGATCGTGCGGCTGCGTACCTGGCGTCTTGACTGAGGTAGTAATCGCGATCCGGGAGCGTTGTGCCGCTCTGAACCACTCCGGCGAGATACCTCGATGAATTCTTGTCATCAGGCTGGATCAGGAACCCGATCGGGCCACTGACACCCATTGTGCCGACTCGTCCGAAGTATTCGATCACGTCGTCGGTCGTTTCCAATCGATCGATCGCGGCAAGCTCAGACTTCAGCGGTTCGAGTCGCTTCTTTTCGATCAGTTCCTCGTTCATGAAGCTGCGATAGAAGGCCCCCACCTTTTCTCCGTTGGAATCCGCCGGTGTCTTTACGGACTCTTCAATAATCGCCCGGACGTTTTCCCGCGCGGCGTCGTCCAGAGCTGTGAACGAACCGTAGTTGGACTTGTCAGACGGGATCTCCGTCGACAGCAGCCAGCGACCGTTGACGTGCAGGAACAGATCATCCTGGGGTCTCACGGATGGGTCGAATCCGTCCGGATCAATTCCCGAATGCCGTTCCTGTGCCGATGCTGCAATCTGCAACGTCAATACGGTCAGCATTAAAGTCCGAAAGAGATTTTTCATGGATCAATTCGTCCTGATTTGTTTTGAACGACGCTGAAACATCGGGCTGGAGCTCGAGCACTTCGCATCAGCCGCCCGCCAAACTGGCGGCAGATTTGCGTATACAAATTTGATGCGAGTTTGGTGGGTCGGCTGCGAAGGTCGTGCGCGAGACGCCGTCGTGGCCCTCCGT
>JANNGQ010000569.1:0-9579 GCA_031403975.1 Planctomycetota bacterium | reverse complement strand
CTGCAGGACCGTTACAACATGGAATTGAACGGGATCATCGCCGTCTCGGGAGCCGTCAATTTTCAGACTCTGCGGTTTTCGAACAGCAACGATCTGCCGTTCATTCTGTTTCTGCCGACCTACACTGCGACGGCGTGGTATCACGAAGCGCTTCCGGCCGATCTGCAGCAGCGACCGCTGACCGAACTGGTTGCGGAATCTGAAGCCTTCGCCAAAGGCCCGTATGCTCAGGCATTGCTGAAAGGCACGGCGATCGAGGACGAAGAGTTCAATGCTGTCGCCGAATCGATGGCTCGACTGACCGGGCTGTCACCGGATTACGTCAAGTCGGCCCGGCTGCGAGTTTCGATGGGACGATTCGGCAAAGAACTGCTGCGCGACCGCGAATTGACGATTGGACGTTACGACGGACGATTCACTAACCGCGATCGGGATTCCGCCGGTGAATCCTCCGAGTTCGATGCCAGCGGTGCGGCGATTTTCGGACCGTTCACAGCCGTCTTTAACGACTACGTCCGCCGCGATCTGAAGTTCGAGGAACAGCGGGTCTACGAGATTCTGACGGGCAACGTGCAGCCCTGGAGTTATCGGGGCTTTGAGAATCGCTATGTCGATGCGTCGGAGACCCTGCGGAGGGCCATGACGGCGAATCCGTCACTGAAGTTCTTCGCGGCCTGCGGTTACTTCGATCTCGCGACTCCGCACTTTGCAATGGACTACACGGTCGATCATCTCGGCCTGGCAAAGGATCTGCTGCCCAACGTGACTCGACGCTATTACGAAGGCGGGCACATGATGTACATCCACGAGCCCTCGCTTGTGCAGCTGCGACAGGATCTGTTGCAGTTTTATGAAGAGGCGATGCCGTAAGGCTGAAATCAGCCGACAGCGCTAGCTGCGGGCGGCAAATCACCAGCGTTTCCCGGGCAAAGGCCCGACGCTAGCGCGTTCGGCTGGCGTTAAGTCCACGCCACCGGGCTCGTCCCGGTGGTTTAACGGCTTATGCGCCAGCCGACAACACGGGCGCTGACACAACCCGAGTATCGCAAAAGGCCGTTGAATCACCTGGGTAAACCCGGTGGCGGGAGACACTCACAGCCTCGCCGCGAACGGGAGCGTTGACTTCCAGGCCCCCCTCCGAATTCTCACGAATCCGGCTACTTCCCGGCCAGCTCTTCGATCCGGTGCAGGATCATCCGCTGGAAGACGAAGCAGATGAAGAACTCGATGACCGCGACAAGCACGGGCAGGACGTATCTGAAGAGCGTTTCTGCACCGCGGTCTATCTGAGGAAAGATTGTGGCGAGGAGCGCAAAGCAGATGCCCAGCGCGAAAGGAACCGCAAACCACGCCACGGCCACGGCAATCAGCATTCCGCCATGTCGCAGATAGACTGACAGCAGCGTGCCACAGTGGACGGTCACAACTACCCAGCCCGCGATAGCCCAGGACCAGGGTTCAGGCAGCACGTTCTGCACTTCGCGGGCAAATTCGGGTGCCGTCGACACAAACAACACGAATCCGAACAACGTACAGGAGAGTGGTGCCAATAGCCCCGGAAGGACTCCCAATGCCAGACCTCGCAGCAGCGAGCCGCGTGATTGCGGCAGCATGCACAGCGACACCAGAGTCTGCTGATGGATTTCACGATTCAGCAAATTCCCGAAGAGCCGCGCCAGCAGTACCGCCGATGCGGCCAGTCCGACGAAGAACAATGCGCCACCGTAAAATGCCGCTGGCGGAAAGTCCCCCAGGAATATCGCAATAATCGCGATCACTCCGATGACGGTTATTGGCAGTCCGACCAGCCACGTGACGAATCGCCAACGACCGCCGACAACAAACTGCCATGACTTCCATTGCAGTGCCCGATCCCAGCAGCGCATCGATCGCAGGGAACTGGTCCGGGCAAAGATTCCCCGGCCGGCCGTCTCGGAGATCGCGCCGCCCTGAGCGAGTGCAGCCGCGCTGAATCGCTCGAACAGCAGCAGGCTGATCACAAACAGGACCATTCCTGTCAGCAGATGAAACGTCATCTGCGGATGCCAGACTGATTCACCCCGCTCAAACAGCATGAACGTACCTGAAGCCTGCCAGAACGTTCGTTCCCGCAGACCTGCCGAAAGCCCGTACAGACTGCGTTCAAATCCCCAACGCCATTCCTGACTGATCGCTGCTGCCAGATAGACAAGCCAGCCCCCGAATTCCAGCAGCAGCCAGAACGCAAACGTCAGTGAGACGGCCTGCTGACTGTTCCGGCACAGCGTACTGGCCAGCAACGCGGCCTGACTCAGGCAGAATGCATAGCACAGAACTCCCAGCAGACTTGCCAGAATCTGTCCGGGAAGCACTCCTCCCAGTGTCTGAGCCAGCAGCAAAAACGGAGCGGCAACCAGAACCAGCAACACCACGACAGCCAGTCTCGGCAGAGACTTTCCCAGCAGCAGTGTGAAATTCCGAACGCCCGTCATCCTCAGCAATGGCAGCGTCTCTTCCTCTTTCTCTTCTGTGATCGCCACCGAAAAGTACATGATCCCGAGCAGCGTCAGACACCAGTACCAGCAGTTCATGACGCTGCTGATCAGGTTCAGCCCGGAAGCTCCGCGCCGGTTTGAATGCAGCACCTCGACGAAAAACACAAACAGCGTGAACACCACCATCGCACTGCGAATCAGATGATGCGACAACAGCCGCGATTCCTGGCGAATGCTGCGAGTCAGAAAGGCCGAGGTCTGAGCCAGCATGAGAAAGGGCTTGCGGAAGGTTTGAATGGCACGACACGATTCGTGAGGTCGTTCAGGGATTTCACAATCCCGGGAAGCCAATAGCAATCGACGGCGTCGAATTTGTCACTGTCATCGAGCTTTGACAGCGAACTGCGGACTCAGTTTGCCGCCGTGCCGGTTGGTCGTCGCCAACGGCAACGTAATCAGGATGGCTGAGACTGCCGTTGTGGACAAATTGGACGGTCATTCCGCGGGCCTATTCTTCGCCGGGCTGAGCCTGCACATCAGCCGCGGAATCATCCGGTAATTTGAACGGATCCTGGTTCCCGTCGGGAACCAGGTCATTGGACTTCTTTGCCTCCGCAGCCGACTCGGAATCCTTCAGTGTTGCTGACTGTTCGATGTCGCGGAAAAGTTTCAGCAACACGGCCAACCGCTGGGTGTCGGCAACTGCTTCAGCATGGACAGCCTCTGCCGCAGCGACTTCCTGCGAAGGAACGACTCCCTTTTCAGCCAGCAGCTGGACACGCTCCTGCTCCTGCATCGTGCGTACATACTCCGCCTTCGCGGCCTCATGTTCGATGCCGAGCAGCTGCAAGTAGGTCGCACATTCCTCTCGCTGCTGCTGAAGCAAATGCGTGGCCCGCGCGAGGTCCTGTTTGAGAGCCGCGTGAGCATCCATCGGAGTGCCAGGAATTGCCTCGAACGATGCGCGTTTCTGCTGAAGTGAATCGATATCTTCGAGCACCCGGGCCATCGATTTCCGAAGTGCGTGGGCGTTCGCCACAATCGTCGCATTCCCATCAGAAACATTGATCGAACCGTCGAGGATTGCCGCTCGACGCACTTCCAGGTGATTCAGCACGCTGGGGTAGAACTGCGATGCGATCTCTTCGATTCTGCTGAAGACTCCTGCCGATGAAACACTCCCGCTCAGTCGAATGGCGGTCTCGCCGACCTCGTCGAGAATGATCTCTTCCTCCGGAAATGCCCGACGAATCAGGGTTTCCAGTTCTCGCGTGTCACCGGTCACATCAATTTCGTTTGAGAATCGCTGCCCGTTTTCGTCAATCCAGTTGATGTCGGTGACGCCACGCTTCAGTCCGAAAACGGTGATGTCATTCGCAGTTCGTCCAGTCTGCACAGTAACGAGATCCTTATCGAATCCGAGTATCTGACGAATTCCAACGGAGTGGCGCAGAATCTTTCCGGAACCGACCCGCACAGTAATGAGCGCATTCTCAATTGGCATGATGTCGTAAGCGTCTTCAGGTTTGCGACCCGAAGCAACGATGTCCTTTTCGTGAGACGACTGTTTGAGAGGTTCGCTCTCACGGTTGACCAGCACACGGAGTCCCTACTCCGTCGTCGTTCCGACAATTTTCTTCACGACCTGACCGTGATTTTTCAGAATGACAGTCGGTATGGATTCCACCCCGAATCGCAATCCAATTTCCGGTGTGACAGAAACATCAATCGTTTCAACATGGATGCCATCCTTCTGCAGCGATGCCAGATTTCGTTCCATTTCCCGACTGGGAGGAGAATTCGCGGCCGTGAAGAGGAGAAGACTGACACCAGGAAAATCGTCGACAAACAAGCCCTCCTCAGAGGCTCCTTCGGAACGGACTACTGGCTCTTTTCGGAGATCTGATTGTTTGCCGCCGGTCAGCTGCGAGAGTCGCTCCTCGATAATCGCCTCACGTTGGGCCTCACGCTCACGGACGACTTTGGCGAGCTTGCTCAGCCGAACTGTCAATTCTTCGATTTCGGCCAGTTGCTGCCGCTGCCGTTCGTTAAATGCCTCGTCGACCGCACCGCGAAGCTGCTGCGCGAGTTCCTGAAGGCGCGTATCGGTGTCTTTAGTTTTCCGTCCGGTGGACCTTGCGGTTTCTTCGTCGAGTTTCGATTTGAGTTCCAGAACACGCCTTTCAAGCAGCCGTTCGTCGTCCGAACGATTTCGTTTGATGAGCGTCTTCTTCGGCACCACGGCATCGGCGCTGTCCAGTTCTTTGAGCAGTTCAGAAATCTGCTTGAAGTCGTCTTCATGCCCTCGCACGACGATCGAATTCGTTCGTTCGTCCGCCACGAAGTTCAAGTCGCGGTCAGGAAACAGCTGCTGCAGAGTACCGGCGGCATCCTGCGCCGGCATGTACTTAAGCTGATAAATCTGCACAAACGGCAATCGGCGATCATCATGGGCTGGCGCTGCGAACGGATCGGTCGCCACAGTCGGTGCTGATGGCCCGGGAGGAAGGATCTGCGAAGGCACCAGATCGGCGGACTGCAGCACCGGAGGCGCAAGTGCTCCTGGAAGCACAAGAGCTCCTGGAGGCGCCAGGATCGGCGCACCGATGGGGACTGGTTCGTCTTCCGGCAGAGGCGCAAGAACGGCGGCCGGCAACCCTGGCACCGGCAATGCATTGAGCCGCGGCTGATCGAGCGGCTGAGGATCGATCAGAAGAGGATCAGTCTGTGACACCGGAGCGAGTACGTCCGGATCCGGTGATTGTAGCGCATCCGAAAGTATAGGAATTGGCTGGTTGTCTGCCGGGATCGGTTGAGTTGGCTCATCCTGAGCCCTCGCCCTCAATACGGCGAAGCTCGCGAGCATGACGACCAGCAACAGGCAGGTCGGAAGAGCGATACGTTTCATGGAAACTTCCTTTCAGAATGGGTTGTGCTGTTTACTGTTGGCCAGCCGCTCCGTCGGCTGGAATTCTGTTCGATGAGCTAAAAAGTAGCCGTCTCGCTCCGCGAGACGATGCCTCCTTCTTTCACGTCAGTGTCCGAACGTCTTCCTGCCGGTGATTGCATGGCAAGCGGCTGTTGAAAAGGAATGCCGGCACCGTATTTCGAGTGTCTCAGATCAAGGCTCATCACGCGGAGCGTGATGGCTACGCTGTTCATCCGATATTTCTCCTTCCAGACCTGCGACACGTCCGGCGATTTCGTCGAGTGCGTTTTCTGCACCGTCGTTCCAGATCAAAGTTCCGGCGGGCGTCGGTGAAATCGCCGGATCAGGTGATTCAACGGTCGGCGCATTAGCCTCGTTCGATGGTGGCGACAGCATCCAGGCCGTCACTGCGATTGCGACCAAAGCAATTCCAGTGATGCCGAACGCGATGCGGAGAGCTGCTGAACGCACGATTCGCGGACTGCAGCGGACGCACTCTCCGGGCAACGGGCTCGCATCCGGCTGGCGAACGTGAGCAAGGCATTGCTCCAGGATCTCGGCAATCCCGGAAGCGGACTGAATGCGGATCTCGCGGTCGCGGGCATGGAGACGCTCGATGAGCACCGCCAGCCATTCCGGAACGTCTGAGTTGATTTCTCGGACAGGGCGAGGCGATGTTTCACACAGACGTCGAAGAATCCCGTAACTGGATTCGGCTCGAAACGGTGGTCTCCCGACGGCCATGGCATACATCACACTTCCGAAGCTGAACAGGTCGGAGCGCTGATCGATTGCATCGCCGCGAGCCTGTTCGGGCGACATATATTGCGGAGTTCCGGCAATGACTCCGGAGCGCGTCAGTGAGGCATCATCGACGGCGCGGGCCAGGCCGAAATCTGTCAGCATCACTCGATCAACGCCTCGTTCCAGCAGGATGTTGGCGGGTTTGACGTCGCGATGAACAAGCCCCTGGGCATGTGCCGCCGCAAGTCCGCGAGCCACCTGCACGGCAATCTGCAGTTGTTCCACCAGAGGCAGTGAACCTTCGCGATCGATCCTCTGCTGCAGTGATTCGCAGGCCAGATACGGCATGACGAGATATGGCAGCCGGGCGGTCGAGCTGACCGAATGGATCGGCATGACGTTCGGATGCAGGATCGCGGCGGCGGCCTGGGCTTCTCGTTCGAATCTTCGTCGGGCGGCACCGCTCACTGCGAGATACGGAGACATGACTTTGACGGCGACAAAGCGATTGAGTTCCTGTTGCCAGCCTTTGAGGACGACTCCCATTGCGCCGCGACCGATGAACTCGCGGATGTCGATATCACCGAGTCTGCCGATCGAGTCGGGGGAATTGCCCGGGCTGAGAAACTGGACCGCGAAGTCAGCGTCAAAGGCATCATCATCGCTGGTGGCTGAACTCAGAAGCCCGGCATCTTTCGAGATGCCGGGCTTCTGTGCGCTGAGCCACCCGGCAGCGCGCGTCCATGTGTCTTCGTCCGCTGCCAGTCCTTCGAGCTGCCGGCGGCAGTTATCGCATGCCGAGAGATGCGCGATGATTTTCTGCTCTTCTTCGTGATTGAGGGAATCGGCGAGTACTCGCTGAAGCTCGTCGGCGCTGCAGTGCTGGTGACTGACAGAATTATGCATCAGGCGGTCCTCAGATCGTCGCGGTTGGCTCCGCGAACCAAGCGTGCGCGCGACGCATGTTCGTTTCTGATCCGCCACCGGGCCTGCCCCCAATGGCGTGGACTTAGTGAGCGGAATGGCGCTAGCCACCGGTGTCTGTTCGTTAAAATGCCGCAAATACACCGGCGGCTAGCGCCTAGCCGCTCACAGAAATCCCTAAGTCCACGCCATTGGGGCCTGCCCCGGTGGCGGGGGAGCAATACGCTCGCCGAGGAGTGTCGGGGCACAATCAAAACCATCACACGTTTTCCTCTTCGCCAAGCTCCGCAACCCGTGTCCGGATGCGGGCCATGATGCGGCTGCGGGACATGTAGATCGATCCGCGTTCAACATTCAGATCACGAGCAACTACATCGACAGACTGGCCTTCGATTGTCGTTCGCCAGAATGCCTGCCAGGACTGGTCACGGAAATCGCGGCGTACCTGTTCGGCCGCAAACAGGAAGACCTCGCGAGCGTATTCTCGCGGCAGTTCATCGCCGTCGGAATCTTTCGACGGCAGATCCGCCTGCAAGCCGAGGAAGTCGGAACCTCCGAGTCCCGTCGGCTGGCTCCTCTGAGAGCGGAGATACTTCAACGTCGTGTTGCGTGTCACTCCCGACAGCCAGCGGCGGAACGAGCCCTCCACGCCGTCCGGATTCCAGCGGTCCAGCGAACGGCAGACGACTAGAAAGATCTGCTGGACGACGTCGCGCGAATCGGCGTCGGAGAGTCCTCTCCGGACCAGCATTCTGAGCAGGAAAGGCTCATACGCCCCCACGAACTCCTGCCACGCCTGTTCATCAGCCGGCCGCTTCATGCGGGCAATGAGGGCAAAGTTGGTTTCCGGGAGGGGCATCGTGATTCCGCAGGCTTGCTCAGATACGGCCGATCGTTTAACGGCAAGCCGCAGGCGACAGTGTTTTGTGTGAATTTCGCTGATGACGGTGCAGGAACACAGTCGTCGCCTGCGGCTTACCGTTAAACGAATGACTTTATGTCCAGGCAGGCTCTACAGGCATATTCCCGGCCGGACATCCTATCTCACAAGGGAATCAGAAAATCTCCCAGATTCTTCTAATGAAGGTCTCCGGACGTCGAACCACGTTCCCATGTTGCGAGATCTGAGCTCGCGAAAACGTGTGGAAACCCCCGGTGAGGAGACGAAAGATGTTTAAGAAACTTGTGGTGGGAACGGCCGTTCTGGCAGTCGCCGGCGGTTTGATTCTGGGATCGGATGCATTGAGCTACCTGAAGACGTTCGGCGGAAATGTCCGGGAAGCCGTGAAATCGGAGATTTCCGTCGAGTTTGAGCTCGACCGGATCCGTGACGAAGTCGACAGTCTGATGCCGGAAATCCGCCGACACATGACCATTGTGGCCGAACAGTCTGTTGACGTGAAGGATCTTGACCGCGACCTGAACGACAAAGAAGGATCACTGGGCAAGCAGAAAGAAGCCATTCTGGCCCTGCGGACGGATCTGGAAACCGGCAAAGACTCGTTCATTTATCGGGCCGTCTCGTACAGCCGCGGTGAAGTGGAAGCCGATCTCGCTCAGCGGTTTGAGTCGTACTGTGCGGCTGAAGACTGCGTCAAGCGTGATCGTCAGATTCTGACGGCTCAGCGGGATACTCTGCGGGCTAACCAGAGAAAGCTGGACACGATGCTGTCCCGCAAGCAGGATCTGATCGTGAAGGTTGCTCAACTGGAAGCACGTCTGAAGCAGGTCCAGGCCGCCGAAGCTGTCAACAGCATTGAGATCGATGATTCGCAGCTGGCTCATGTGGAGAACATGATCAAGCAGATGAACCACGCTCTGGATGTTCGCGAATCGGTTTTGGAGAACGCGGCATCGAAATCGTATATGGCACATCCTTCGCACAACTCGAATTGGGCTGGCGCGAATCCGTGCTCGGAGAAAATGCCTGGGGCGTGGCGTTGCAGAACATGCTCCCATATTTGATTCTGTGCGGGATGGTGTTGGGTATTCCGCTGTTTATTGGTTTCAATGCAATGCGAAGGAAGAAAAAATGAATCGTGTAGGGGCGACCCGACAATGCCATTCGATTCAACGACATGCGATGTAGTCTTGCAATCGAATGTGAAGGTCAATCCCTGGCGGGTCGCCCCTACCGTGATAATAATGGAATCACAACCATGACCAACCTTGTTCGAGCGCACATCTGGGTGAAGGGACGCGTGCAAGGCGTGGGCTTCCGCGCACACGTGGAATATCACGCGCAACAGATTGGCATCACCGGCTGGGTGCGGAATGTTGGATATGAAACTGTTGAAGCAGTTGCCGAGGGCGAGCGCGAGAAAGTGGAACGATTTATCGAAAAGATGAAAGAGGGTCCACGCGGCTCGCGGGTGGATGAGTCAAACGTGGAGTGGGAGGATGCTACGGGCGAGTTTTGGGAGTTTGGGGTGAGGAGGAGTGGGTGAATGAATAGTGTGGAATGGGTTGATGAGACTGCCTGTTGTCTCAGATAACCGCCTGTATATT
>JANNGQ010000568.1:0-2517 GCA_031403975.1 Planctomycetota bacterium | reverse complement strand
CTTTAGTTTCAATCCCAAATTCTCGACATTCATAACCAAACTGATCAGTGACCTGATCCTTCTGCCACTTCTGCTGCGCTGGACAACGAAAGACACGCAGCCGCAGATTCAAAACACCAGCTCGTCCATCGGCTGATGGCTGGGTTCGGGACAGTTCCAGCAGACGACGAGGTGATTCACGACCTCACCGACACCGCTGATTTCTTTCACGGCCCGGCAGACGTCCACATCGTCGCTATTGACGTTGATGACACCCTCAAGACACACTCCATGAGGTAGTCGCCGGACGACCAGCGACGCAATATCAATGCCTTCTGAAGACAAAATCGCTCGTCGCACGTCGGCTTCAAGTTGGTGGGCAGAGCAACGGATTCCTGCCGGCCGCGGGGGTGAAAGTAGAGCGGGCATCGTGTCCTCCATGTTCAACTGCGTTCAACCGGAAAAAACTGCAGCTCGTGCTTCGAATCCGGCAGATAGTACCGGGTCAAATCAGAACTGCTATACCGGAAATGAAAAACTCACGGCATTTGGAATCCGCGGTGATGTCCGGAAGATCGCCCGGACGCCGCAGACTCCCGGGATTACCGCAGTCAAATGCCGATGTCAGCCCTCAAAGATGTTGGTACGTCGTCGCAGTTTGCGGCCGTGCGATCGCTCAGAGGGAACACCGCTGAACGCCCAATGGCACTCACTTTACCAACCCGAAGCGTCAGCTTTGAGGTAGCGCATTTCAGGCCCGGAGGGCCGACATATCCATGCCGGTGGCGTCAGCCACCGGTAGACGAGAATCAAAAACCAAAGGCCTGAAGGGCCGGCACACTGGCGATTGTGTCGGCCCTTCAGGCCTGAATCGCTGTGTTTTCCGTATTCCGGTGGCTCACGCCACCGGCTGACGATGTGCCGGGCTTCCAGCCCTGGCGAAAAGCGCAACTTCAAAAAGCGCCAGCGAGGAAACTGACTGGACTGTTCATCCACTGCGGCACGTTCCCCGCTCGCGCTTCGGGTTAGTGTTCATCGGCGACCCACGGAGTGCCATTGGTCGAACGGCTGTGCGTTGTCGCTTTGGCCAGTCCACACTTGAGCTGCGCACCTGCGTGTGTTTGGTTCATTCGACCGGTCGTAATCGCGATGCGATGCGGTTCCGTGCGTGGTCGGACCACGGGCCGCGGGAGTCGTATTTCAGATACTGCTCCCAGAAATTGATGGCCTCGCTTTCTCGATTCGTCTCATCCAGCAGTTGGGCGTAATGCAGCAACGCGTCGGGGTTCGCAGGATGAATGGAAATCGCCGTGATCAGCGACTGCTCTGCCGCTTCGGGCTGACCCAATTCGGACTGCAGGCACCCCAGCTGAGTCCATGCTTCGATGAAGTCCGGAGCCGTTTCAATCGCACAATAGTAACGTTCAATGGCCGCTGCGCTTTTCCCCGCGCGGTACAGTGCATCGGCAAGGTGAAAGTTGACATCGGCGGGATCCGGGAACAGCGTCGGCGGTTCGTCCGGATGACAATCGACACTGGTTCGCAGAGCGGCGCGATCCGATGCGAGAAGGCTCATGGAATTCCGGAACGCATTGATGGCTGCGTCGAATTCGGCTTCTTCCGTCTGACGGCAAGCTTCATGAAACCATTCTTCTGCATTCCAGTCCGTCATTCGGCGGTCTTCGCGCTGCTGCGCTGACGAGAACGGCAAAGAGACCGGGTGCTCATCGCCTGCATCATCGGCATCGTCTTCGTGATCATCGCCGGGACTGTACACGGCGAGCGGTTCCGTCGTATCGAAATCCAGCAGTCGCTGTCCCGTGCGGGGATTCAGCACACCTCTTTCATCCCGCAGCAGAACTCGTTCATCCTGCACCAGCAGATTCAGCTGAGCCAGTGAGCGATCGGTTCCGACGATGGCCTGACTCAATTCTGTCAGGCTGCGTTCCAGCGTGGCCGGTGAGACGCCTTGTTCGAGCAGTGTGGCCAGGCGTCGGGCGCTGGCGACTTCGCGGTAGTCGAAGTACGGAAGCCGACAGACGCGGCGGACGGGCCGGATCAGTCCCAGCCTGGCCCAGCGTCTGATCATACGCACTGGGACATCCAGAATCCGGCTCAACATGGCCGGCGTATGAGCCCGTCGGATTTCTTCGCGATGGTCATCCAGACCGAGCAGTTGCAGCCAGTCGGATTCTGCCACAATCCGCACGTCTGAACCATCAGCGATCAGCTGCATTGTCTGCTGTAGTTTTTGAGAAGTACCGCCGTCGGACTCCAGTGGCCAGCCCTCTTCGCCGATGACCAGCATAGTTGTCGTGCCGCTGACCCAATGAGTCGCCCGGCCCCCATACTGTTCGACCAGCCGGATCGCATCCCTGTGGACCATCGATGCCAGCGTACCCGTGAATGCCACCGACTCCCCGCATAATGGCGGTGAACTGACCGCGGCGCAGGAATCCGTCATCAGGGCTATCGCCGCCGGATCGTCCGCAGCGTGATCGGGCGGCGGCGGAAAAACGTCATCTGAATCAGTGGTTG
>JANNGQ010000567.1:0-5859 GCA_031403975.1 Planctomycetota bacterium | reverse complement strand
CGATCTGACTCTGGTCTACGCCGCCGGTCAGGGCGACGGAAAGTCTCGGGGTCTGAATCATCTGGCTCATCCGCAATTGCTGCGACGAGTTATCGGCGGGCATTGGGGGCTTTGTCCGCGACTGGGACAGATGGCGCTGGCTGGCGAAATTGAAGCGTACAATTTTCCGCAGGGAGTGATCTGTCACCTGTTCCGCGACATTGCCGCAGGACGTCCGGGCTGCGTGACTCACGTCGGACTCGGAACGTTCATCGATCCGGCACATGATGGCGGAAAGCTCAACGCCCGGACGATCGAAGATTTGGTCGAACGAGTGACTCTCCGAGGCACAACGTGGCTGCTGTACCATGCGTTTCCCATTCATTGCGGACTGATTCGCGCCACCGCGGCGGATGACTTCGGCAACCTGGTCATGGATGACGAAGCCGTGATCGGTGACGCGCTGCCGATCGCTCAGGCAGCCCATATTCATGGCGGCCCGGTGATCGCGCAAGTGCGACGGATTCTGGACAAGCCTGCGCCGCCGCATCAGGTGCGAGTCCCCGGGCTGCTGGTTTCCCACGTCGTGGTCGCAGAAGAACACGATCACTGGCAGACGTTTGGCGAGCCGCTCAATCGGGCGTTCTGCTCGGCGGGTGACGCTCCGCATTCGTCACCGATCCCCGGCGGAATTTCGGTGGACACTGATCGCGTGCCGATTGACATCCGCCGCATCATCGCCGCGCGAGCTTGTGACGAACTGTCCCCCGGAGCAATTGCCAACCTCGGCATCGGTCTGCCCGAAGGTATCGCGCAGGTTGCTGCTGAACGCGGAATTCTGAGGGATGTCACTTTGACGCTTGAAAGCGGACCGATCGGGGGCGTTCCCGCCGGAGGATTGAGTTTCGGTGCGTCGAGCCATCCGCAGGCCATCATTGATCAACCGTCGCAGTTTGATTTCTACGACGGTGGAGGACTCGACTTCGCAGCTCTGGGTGCGGCTCAGGTGGATCGGCATGGCAATGTCAACGTCTCACGTTTCGGCAACCGGTTCGCAGGAGTCGGAGGATTCGTCAACATCTCGCAGAACGCGCGGCGACTGGTGTTCTGCGGCACATTCAGAACGGATGGTCTCGAAGTCGTCTGTGAAAATGGACTTGTCCGCATCGTGCGTGAAGGCCGAGTCGCAAAATTTGTCCGGCAAGTCGAACAGATATCCTTCAGCGGCCCCGTCGCCAGGGAGGCGGCTCGCGATGTTATGTTCGTCACGGAACGAGCCGTGTTTCGACTGCGGCCTGAGGGACTTGAACTGATCGAAGTGGCTCCTGGAATCGATGTGCAACGGGATGTCATGGAACGGATGGAGTTCATTCCGATAGTGAAAACGCGGCCCGCCATTTTCACAATGCCGGCGTCCTGATCCTGACGCACGACTTCAGCGCCACCGGGCTTGGGGGCTGTCGGTTTAGTGGAGATTACTTTGTGGGGCAGGCTTTTAGCCTGCCTGGAGTTAAAACATCGTATTTGCTTTTGAATCGACGAGGCAGGCTGGAAGCCTGCCACCACGATAAAACAGAAGAGGCTGGCTGGAAGCCTGCCCCCACGATAAAACCGAAGAGGGAGGCTGGAAGCCTGCCCCCACGATAGGCGAGTAGCGCAGAAGCCGTTGAACCACCGGGGCGGGCCCGGTGGCGGGAGAGATAACAGCAATGCCACGAATTGTCATCGTCAGCGCGAAACGTACACCCTTCGGAAGATTCCGAGGTGCATTGGCGGCGTACGCGCCGGAGGATCTGGCGATCGTCGCAGGTAATGCTGTATTGCAGGGGCTCGACCGGTCACTGCTTGATCAGTTGATTCTTGGAAACGTGCTCGCGGCCGGGCACGGAATGAACATCGCCCGGCAGGTGGCGGTGAAGCTTGAGTTGCCCGTCCGGACTCCGGCTTTCACAGTCAACATGATGTGCGGTTCCGGGATGCACACTGCGCTGCTGGCCGCGAACGCGGTTCGATGCGGAGAAGCCCGAGCAGTTCTGTCTGGAGGAACCGAATCAATGTCGCAATCCCCGCTCTTGATCTCGCGACCGGCCAAGGGGCAGTCTCCGGATCTCGCCACCGCTGTTGATTCGATGCAGCGGGACGGGCTCGTTGACGGCTTTAGCCACCGGCACATGGGAGAACAGGCGGAGGAACTTGCGACCGCATACTGCGTCTCGCGGGAAGAACAGGACGCATTTGCGGAACGCAGTCAGCGGTTGTTTGCGGAGGCACAGAACTCCGGAGAGTTTGCTGATGAAGTGGTGCCGGTTGACGGCGTAGCAGTCGATCAGCATCCGCGTCCGGAGATGACTCGCGCCGCATTGGCTCAGTTGCAGCCGGCATTTCCGAACGCTGGCACGGTGACGGACAATTGCTCGGCCCAGGCGGGGCCAGGCGACAGAGCGCAAGCCACCGTAACGGCGGGGAATTCTTCCGGCATAAACGACGGTGCCGGGATCGTGCTGATGGCCGAATATGAATTCGCCCGCGAGCAAGGCTGGCCGATCCTGGCGGAGTGGATCGACGGAGTCGTCGTCGGCTGCGATCCGGCCCGGATGGGGCTCGGGCCGGTTCACGCGATTCGTTCACTGTTGAAGCGTACGAACCACGAATGGCGTGACATCGATACCTTGGAAATCAACGAAGCTTTTGCGGCACAGACGCTGGCCTGTTTGAGCGAATTGGAGTTATCACTCGATTTATCGAATGCTCAGTCACAAGTGAGTACTTGCGACGGGCACGTCATGGACTTCAACAGCGAAGGTGGAGCAATCGCCATCGGTCATCCGCTTTCCGCCAGCGGCGCAAGGCTACTGACTCATCTCGCCTGGAAAATCGCCCACGGGCGTTCTCGCACGGCCGTCGGATCACTCTGCATCGGCGGCGGCATGGGGATCGCCGCGATGCTGGCTGCCCCGAATCAGTCGGACCGCCCCACGTCGCCCGGAATCGCTGCGAAATACTAACCCGAAGCGCCAGCGAGGCCGCCTCGCTGGCGCTTCGGGTTCGTGTGGATATCGTGTTTTCTGCCCCTCCGCTCAAAACGACCCGAACATCGTCCCCAGCACCAGAACGGCGATTGTCCCGGCGAGCGGGCAGGCGATCGTAATCACGGCGATGTCTTTATAGCTCTGCCGATGAGTACATCCGCAGATCAGCAGCAGGGTGATCACCGCTCCGTTGTGAGGCAGGCTGTCGAGTCCTCCGCAGGACATCGATGCAATTCGATGCAGCAATTGTGGATCGATCCCGGCGGCGAGGCCTCGTTCGTAGTAGATCCTGCCGAGAGTTTCCAGGGCAATGCTCAGACCGCCGGATGCTGAACCCGTGATCGCGGCCAGAGAATTGACCGCGATGGCTTCGGAGATCAGCGGATTGCCCGGCGCGATTCCGGTGACGTACTTCTGCACAATCGCAAAACCGGCCAGAGCCTTGATTGTGCTCCCGTAACCGACTTCCGAAGCCGTATTGAACAACGGAAGCAGCGACGATCTCGCGCCCCACGCGAGTGACGACTTCAACTGCTCGACCGAACGATAATGCAGCACGATCGTGAGCAGAAGAGTCAGCACCAGTGACAGAATCGTGGACCATGTACCGAGCACTTTACTCAGCTCTGTCTTTCCGAACTGCTCCTCCGCAAGATAGTCGGTTTTCCAATTCGGGATCACGAATTGCGAAAAGACAAAGTTCAGCACGACCGCGGAGAGGATCGGCGCGAAGGCGCTCCAGGTCGACGGGAGCCGGCGAATCGTGTCGGGAGCACCGGCGGCGGCGATTTCGTCTGCAGGTAGAATCGGGCCGAAATGTTCATCGTTCCTTCGAGCGGCGGCGACTCGCGCGTTCAGCCACAGTATCCCCAGCACAAACATGATCGCGCCGCCGATGCAGCCAAGCCCAGGAGCGGCGAACGCATTCGTGCGAAAGTACTTCATCGGTATCTGATTGTGAATCTGCATTGTGCCGGGCAGCGATGTCATTGTGTAGGTGAACGATCCCAGTGCAATGGCTCCGGGGATGAGTCGTCGCGGGATATCGGCCTGACGAAAGAGCGACTTCGTCAGGGGGAATACGGCAAACACTACGACAAACAGCGATACGCCGCCATAGGTCAGGATGCTGCAGCTGAGCACAATCGCCAGCACTGTCCGCTCGACACCGACGGCCCGCACAATTACGTCGGCGATTTTGGCGGCAGATCCGGAGTCTTCCATGAGCTTGCCGAAGACTGCTCCCAGCAGAAACAGCGCAAAGTAATCCTTCACAAACTGGCCGACGCTACCCATAAAGACCTGAGTGTACGCAGCCAGCAGCGGCATGTTACCGTCCAGCAGCACTGCCAGCATCGCGCACAACGGTGCCAGAACCAGCACACTGACGTCGCGATAGGCGAGAAAAATCAGCAGCAGCAGAGACAGAATGATTCCGACAACGCCGTTCATTCGCGGAGTCCATTTCAGAGACAGCTCGAAACGACACCCTGGGCGAGCATGGCTACCACGGGAATGTCTCACTTTGCACCGCGTGCGGTATAACAGACGGCGGATTCACTCCCAAGTCGATCGCTGCTCTGCGGCTCCATATCCGCAAACCGATGTAAGGAACGCAGAATGAAACGCATCATCACCATCGGATTCACCGCTCTGTTGCTGACCTCGATTTCCGCGCTGCGAGCGGACGAACGGCTGGCTGCGAAGCCGAAAACCGACTGGCCCGAGCGGCTTATCGGTTACACAGAGCTTCGCACGAACCTGCCCGGCGGTCGGCACGCCAACGTTAGCACAATGCGGGCAAAGGTCGTGAAGGCGGATGGCAATGAACCGCGCGAGATCGCGGCGGAACTCTTAGACAATCCCGAGGCCTGGACTCAGTTCGTCGGCTGGTCGCCCGATGGAAAAATCGCAGCCGTCTATCGCAGCTGGCAGAGCCCGGATAACGCGGCCATTGAAGAGGACCGCAAGGCATTTCATTTCACAAAAGACGCCTGGCTGCTCGATTCCTGCCTTGTTGATCTCGCCACCGGCAGTGCGCTGAACGTGACAGACGTTGAACGAGTCAGCTTCTATAACGGAGGGCTGTTCTTCTGGCCGGGCGATGATTCGAAGTTGGGGTTCACGGCTCTGATCGATGGTAATTCGCATCCGTTTCGCATGGACCGCGACGGTCACAACAAAATCGACCTGACAAGTGGCTCGCAGGAATTCACGTACGGCTTCAGCAGCTCGCCCAATGGTCGCCGCATCGCTTACCACAAAAACTACCGGGTCTTCCTTGCTGATGCGGACGGCACAAACGCCATGCAGATTCAGACCGGGCAGCCGTTCAACTTCGGCCCGACATGGTCACCCGACGGTCAGTCGGTGCTGTTTGTGAGCGGTGAACACTATAACTGCCACCCGCACATCGTTCGTGCTGATGGCAGCGGGCTGAAGAAGCTGGCTGACCGAGCCGGTTATCGGGGCGTGGTCGAGTTTCTCGACGTGCCGGATTTCCACGGCGGCAGCAGCGACACGCCGGTGTGGTCCGCCGACGGACAGCGAGTTTTCTATACGGCCGCGGTTGGATCCGGCGTGGAACTTTTCTCAGTCGGCCTCGACGGCACGAGTGAGCGTCTCACAGAAACAGCAGAAGGCACGCTGCATTATCATCCTCAACCGTCTGCCGACGGAATGTGGCTGGTTTATGGTTCGAAGCGCAAGGGTGTGCGGCAGCTCTTCATCATGCGACTTGCTGACCGGGTAGAAAGGCAGATTACGAATCTGCTTCCAGGCCACGCGGCAATGTGGCCGCATTGGCAGCCTTCGAAGGTGAAGACCGTGATCGGTCGTTGACCTTCGGGGG
>JANNGQ010000566.1:0-7334 GCA_031403975.1 Planctomycetota bacterium | reverse complement strand
CAAGCCGGGTTGCAAATCAGCCGCGTGCTGGCCGAGGCCGATCCCAACGACTCCCCGAAGCAACGAGATCTGGCTTTCTCTTTCGACCGACTCGGCGTCGTGTTCCTGAGGGTCGGTAGCACCGCCGACGCTCTCACGCAGTTTCAAGACGCGTTGACGATCTTTCGCGTGCTGGCCGAGGCCGATCCCAACGACGCCCAGAAGCAGCGTGATCTGATGTTCAGCCATTGCAAAATCGGGACGGGACAACAGGCACTTGATCAGTTTTCGCTTGCCGCCGAATCGTTCGATGCCGCTGCCGCGATTCTGCGTGGCATGATCGAGCAAGGGATGAACGTCGAGCAGTCAACGAAAGAGCTTCCCGTCATGGAGTCCTCGGCCCGGTCAACTCGACTCGGAGAGGCAGCGATCGGTGACTGGGAGAAACTGCTCCAGCAACCTGCCGAATCTCTTCCCGCTGTCCTCGACTTGCGAGGCATCCAATTCACAAAACGCTCTCGCTTCACCGAGGCCGCTCAGGCCGCCGCGAAGCTGCGGGAACTTGAGAACGCCGACAACGGTCAGCTCTACAACGCCGCCTGCGTGTTCAGCCTGTGCGCCGCGTCGATCAAGGCTGCGGACGGCAGCGAGTTGACCGCCGAACAGGTCGCTCAGCGGCAGACGTGGATCAATGAGGCCCTGGCATCCCTGAAACAGTCCATCGACAAAGGCTGGACCGACTTTGTCCACATGCAGCAAGACCCCGACCTGACGATCCTTCGCGACTTTCCCGAATATCAGGCGCTCATTCCAAAGACGCCGGAATCCCAAGCCACCTCACAGCCGTAACAGGCATTCAATGACTGCATTCTCGACGCCAGCGATCCCGTGATGGTCCTGCTGCTGGCGGCCCCGGCGCTCTCATGTCGACACGTTCGACTACAAACCCGAGCTTTCGTCGGCCGACGGTCTCCAATGAGAAACTGCGATAGTCGAATCAGCGATCCGGCAGGCTGTGAGACGGTTGTTCCGTGTTGCCCGCAGTATCGCTTGCCGAGACCATAATATGATCCAGGTTGTCACTACTCAGCACAGTTTCCCACTCGGCAAAATTCTCGCGCACTGCGCGAACCGGCACGCCATTTACGGAGATTCGCCTGATCTCGCCGTTGTCGGATGCCGACCCGCGAATGAGCCAGCCATCGGCCATCCGATTGACGTGCGTAATGACCGTGGATGGCGGTTGATCATCGACCGGATCGAGCAACTGCGGGAACTGGAGGTCGCGGACTTCGAGCACTCGTGATTCGTCACCGGTCAACGGAGAATCGGACTTGTAGGAGTTCCCATCCGCACGAACCTCACCCGCCGGAGACGAAAAGGGTCGAACCGTGCTGCTGCGCATCCAGCGGTTGTCACCCAATGGTGTGCCTCGGCGGACACAGCGGCCCATAGCGTCGAGTTCCGCTTCATTCTCCGCCTTGTTCACCCAGGACCGCCAGTTTCGCGGCAGACACCGAACGCACACGCATGGTTCAGCAAGAGGTAGCCGACGATTGGCAGAATGATGGAGGCAGAACGATGCGGACTGGAGTTTTATCATTCTGCCCCAATAATCCTGCCATCCAGACTCCCGCATTTGTCATCCTGCTGGACTCAGCCCACGGCATTTGTGTCGATGAATTCGCGTTCTATCCACCCGAAAGCGCTCCCCAGATGATGAACGGTTCAGTACCGGCCGAGATGGCATCGGGGAGCAGTGCGTCGGGTGGTTCGTGCGACAGGTCCTTCTCACATCCAAAGTACCGCAGGAATGGGCGACGTTTCTTTGTCAAATGGTCACGGATTGTGCCGCACAGCATTGGGAAACGCATTTCGATCGCGTCGAGGACCGAGGACTGTGTGATCGGGCCTTCGACATCAAGCGATACTTCTTCTGTGGAATGCGCGAGTTTCTGCAGCTGAAACGGCAGCATGACGCGGACGACAGAGATCGTCATGGCAGTGTCTGAACCTCGACGGATAACACGCGCGGAAGGTCGTGAACGATGGTCGTCCAGTGGTCACCGCCGTCCGGGGACACATAGACCTGGCCGCCTGTCGTGCCCAGATAGATGCCGCATTTGTCGAGTGAATCGGTCGCCATTGCGTCTCGCAGCACGTTCACGTAGCAGTCACGCTGGGGCAGCCCGTTGGTGAGTGGTTCCCAATCGTTGCCGCCCGTGCGACTGCGGAAGACTCGCAGTTTGCCGTCGTGAACGTAGTGTTCGGAATCACTCTTGATCGGCACGACGTAGATCGTCTCCGGTTCGTGAGCGTGTACTTCAATCGGAAACCCAAAGTCAGTCGGCAGGTTGCCGCTGATATTGGTCCACAAATCACCGGCGTTGTCGGTTCGCATCACATTCCAGTGCAACTGCATGAACACGACTTCCGGCCGCGAAGGATGCATCGCCAGGCGATGCACGCAGTAACCGATCTCGGCATTCGGGTCTGGCAGGTACTTCGACTTCAAGCCGCGATTGATCGGCTTCCATGTTGTGCCACCATCGTCCGTGCGGAACGCGCCAGCCGAAGAGATAGCGATATAGATCCGCTGTGGATTACTCGGATCGAGAAGGATTGTATGGAGCCCCAGCCCGCCTGCTCCCGGCGCCCACTGAGAACCCTGCTGGTCTCGCAGCGCAGGAAGTTCTTTCCACGATACCGCGCCATTGGTTGATTTGAATAGTGCTGCGTCTTCGACTCCCGCGTAAACCGTATCGGGATTGCTCAGTGAGGGTTCGAGATGCCAGACTCGTTTGAATTCCCACGGATGCGGCGTGCCATCGTACCACATGTGAGTGCCTGGGTCTCCTTCATAGACGAATCTATTGCTGGCACCCGCAGGCTGACCTGTGAATTCCGGTGTCGCTTCACCTCCTGGCTGTTCCCACGTTCGGCCGCCATCATTCGAACGCTGAATCACCTGTCCGAACCAGTCGCTGGATTGTGATGCATAAATCCGGTTCTGGTCCGCAGGCGACCCCTTCATATGGTAAATCGTCCAGCCGGCGAATAGAGGACCTTCAATATCCCATGTCGCACGCTTGCCATCCGATGTCAGGATAAACGCACCTTTCGCGGTACCGACCAGGACTCGCACGCCGCTCATCACATCATTCCTTCACAGCGTTCTTGATGAAACAAGATTCAGAACTGAAACCGGATTTCGACATCGTAGTAGGGAAATCGGCAACAGACAAATCGAATGGCATGACATATTCGATCGGCCAACACGCCGGAGGTCCAGAGCGGTTCCAATTCACGTCTGGCGGCACACGAGGCCCTGCAGTCGCGAGACGGTAGCTGAAGTCGTGAGACTTCAGACCGGAACTCTCACGAGTTCCGCTACATCCATTTTGGAACCGCTCTAAACACGCCACACCGGTTGACGAAACACCCGGGGCTCGCTGAGGCAGACCAACGCACAGATTCACGAAACGCAATGTCCGGGAATGGTCAATTCACTGCCGCGGCACTGCCAGATGGTGTGCGGGGCATCGCCCGATTGTCGCTGTCCGCCTGATTGAACATCGTGAGAACGTCCCGGGACGGAAATCGGTCGCCGTAACGGAAGCGCATCCACCAGCCGGCTTTGTGGAGCAGTGGATCAGCACCGGCGACGACCCGCGTCTTCCCTTTTCGAGTCACCAGCAGCACGGAGCCGGCATCAAGCAGACGGGCGACCATCCAGAACTTGTCGACGATGTAAGAATAGTCGTCGCCCATTTGGGCCGGGTGAATCGAACGAGCTCTCGGTCCGGGGTGCGAGCTCATTTTCGGCATTGTGTAAACTACCAGATCGCCGGGCCGATAATTGTGATTCTGCAAGGCTGACACCCTCTTCCTTGGAGAGAACAGGAACCCGCGACCGGACGCAGCATGAAAATCCGCACGCAGCGCTGAATTCAGATCGGTCACCGTCTGAATTGCAGTTCGGGGCACCTCGATCAACAGGCCACAGGTTTTGTCCCATGTTTGCACGGGGAATTCCGCCGCACACTTTATTGTAGCTGGAACATCAGGATCCGACAACAGGAATGTCTTTGCCCGGGGCACTCTTCACAAGAGTGGCGCGACGTCGCTCCCCCGCTGTGCGGTGAGGCGCAGGTAAAGAATCACCCTGCAACACGATTGCAGACGCGCAGTCATCGGTGAAAATGACAGGAGGGACGACTGCCCCGGGGCGTCGGACCCTTCACCGGGAATCGTAACGCGACTGTGTGATTGGAATCAGATGCGGTTCATTCTCACTCTCTTCGCCGGAATGTCGGTGACTGTCGCAGCACCGGCGGTCGCTCGTACTGAAGATCGCCCGAACATTGTCATCGCCTTCGCTGATGACTGGGGACGCTACGCAAGTGTTTATGCGCGGCTGGAACCGGGAGGCGACAATGACCTGATCCGGACGCCGAATTTCGACAGTCTGGCTGCTCGAGGAGTGCTGTTTACGCGGGCTTTTGTGAATGCGCCTCGTGTACGCCCTGTCGCCGTTCACTGCTCTCCGGTGAGTATTTCTGGCGAACCGGTCGCGGAGCGATTCTGCAGGGAGCCGTCTGGGATGATCAAATCCCCGCGAATCGAGTCGTCGATGATTTCGTCTGCCTGCCCGATCTCGCGCCGACGATTCCGGAGGCACGTGGACAGCCGATACCCGATGTGATGACCGGGCGCAGTCTGATTGCTGTTCTTCAGTCTGACAAATCCGTGAGGGATTTCTTTCGATGAAATTTCGGGCGTCGGCGTTGCAGCCGAAGTTGTGAGACTTCGTGCGACCGGGTCGAAAAATCATCACAGAATTGACGCAACACTGGCGGCAGTTGCCAGATAATGCTGGCAGTCCGGCGGCGGTCAGAAATCAACACTCGGTCCGCTGATTCCAGGCAGAAGGATTCTGTTGTCCCAATTGGTTCTGGAACAGGACACACATCATGGCCAGCATTCGCTATTCGGTACCAATGGTGGTGCAACTGCAGAACCCGATCTGCTGGGTTGCCTGTGCGGCGATGATTCTGGGATGGAAACGGCGACAGACGGTGTCGATCGGTGACCTGCTGAACGGGTTCGATCCTTCAAATTCCTGCATTCCGAATCCGGCGGGAAGCAGTTGGGACAGAATGTACGAAATGCTGGCTGGCTGGGGGATTACGTCCGTCGGCCCGCAAGTATGTCCAGCGACAGCGTACATTACGAATACATTGTCAGAACATGGTCCATTCATTCTGACGCACTACACCAGCACTCTGGCTCCCAGTGTCACGGGCCCCGGAACTCACGCGGTGGTTGTGTCCGGGATCAATACGGACGCGGGACTCTGCTATTACGAGAATCCGTGGGGCACTTCCGGTAACTCTGTGTCGATCAACACGGTGCTTGGGGAGATGGAAAAGTTGTGGCTGCACAATCTGCGTTCCGTCGCCTACAACAGCAATGCATCCTGACAGATCAGAAGTGTCCCCGATTCGTCCGGAGGGACGGCATCATACGTCCGGCAGTGACAAGTCGAATTCAATTGCCGGTGCGGATTCCCGGACTGCTGCGAAGGTCAGTTCCGTCCGGTGGTCGGCGGATCGGAAGCGTGACGAGGAATTCGGTGCCCTGCCCGGAGGAGCTGACGAGTTCGATTTCGCCGGCGAGAGCCTGGCGGGTCAGCTGGCGGCATACGAACAGGCCCAATCCTGTACCATGGTCTTTGGTCGTGAAATAGGGCTGGAAGATCTGCTGCTGAGCCTCAGGGCTGATGCCATGGCCTTCGTCGCGGACTCGTACGCCGATACGTTCCGGCAGGTCCGCGGCGGCTGGCAGCAGTTCGGTGCTGATGGTCATCGTCGCACCTTCGCTCATCGCATCCAGGGCGTTCAGGATCAGATTCAGCATCACCTGCACAAGCTGATCATAGACTGTCCGGGTATGGGGCAGGTCGGCGGCAAACGCTGTCGTTGCCTTCTTGCCTTTCCAGCGCTTGTAGTATTTGGCAATGTTGAGCGCATCGTTGATAGCGGCGTGAATGTCGACCGTTGACTGCTGCTGGTTTGTCGGGCGGCTGAAGCTCGTGAGTTCGCGCAGAGTCTTCTGAATCCGAGTCAGCTGGCCGTCGACCAGATCCAGCCTCTCCTTGACATGTTCGTCTGAGTTCTTACGGTTGAGCATCTGCACGATCGAGCTGATCGAGGCCAGCGGATTGCCGACCTCGTGAGCGATCCCGGCCGCGAGCAGCCCGAACGCGGCCTGTTTCTCCTGCTGGACCAGCATTGCCTGCGATTCCTGCAGCTCCTTCGTGCGCTTCGCAATTCGACGTTCCAGCAGTTGTTGGTTGGACTGCAGTTCCGTGTTCAGGACGGTCAGCCGCTGCCCCGCCGACTTCAGCAACCCTGTCAATGCAATGATGGCCCATGCCGCCCAGCCCAGAAACACCAGCGTCAGAATCACTGCCACGATATCGGCTTCCTGACTGGGTGCAGCATACAGGCCCAGCATGATGTAACTGATCGAATGCAGCCCGAACGTCGCGAATGTCAGCGTCGGCGAATGCCGGATCGCACAGACCAGCAGCGACAGGAAGTAATAGAAACGGAATGGGCTGCTGACGCCGTCGTCGAAGTGGCAGAGCAGTCCGATGAACAGAGCCTCCATCAGAGAAATGCCGATCCGGTACTCCCACAGCAGGACACGGCCTTTGAGACTCGCCAGTGTATCCAGCAAGGCGTAGATCGCCCCCAGCGTCAGCATGGCATTGAGTTCCGGTCGACCGGTCTCACGCTGCACGAGATTCACATAGAGGTATCCGACACACAGTCCGAACCAGCGAATCCGGACGGTGATGGCTTCCGCCTGGGATTCGCGACCGAGCGGATCAAACAGCCCGTCGGAGACCGTCACTGAAGTCGACGCGACTCGCAGGACTCCGACCTGCGGATCAGTCTGTGCAGGCGGGGATGACTGACCAGCTTCTGTGGTGCTCATGATTTGGTCTCACAGCTGTGACTTATCCGACACAAAACCGGGACAGGCACGGTGAACGACTCCTGGTCCCTGTACTGTCTTGCCCCGAGGGCGGGAGACAGTCCCGGCTTTGTTCGACTTGCGATCAGACGCTGACTGACTTAATGCGGTCGGACGCACCAGCTCTGCCACACGGCAAACCAGCATCTTCTGCCGAAGGGGTGTCGGTCTGCAGAAGAGGTAACGCCGGACCGCGTGGTCCGGGTCCGGACTTTATCAACGTGGTCGAAAGTTCCAAAACCTCGCACTCCATCGTCCGATAATTTCGAGGACATATGGTCTCGTTTCGGGCGGCTTTGGGCTTTGAGGGA
>JANNGQ010000565.1:0-10418 GCA_031403975.1 Planctomycetota bacterium | reverse complement strand
ACTTGCCGCGCACAGCGGCCATCGGCTGTTCGGCCGACGGCCGGGCGATGCACTACGGCATCTGGATCTTGCCGCCGCCCATGCCGTAACGCGCTAGCGTCGGGTTTCGTGAGAGTATTGACGAAACCGGACGCTGGCGCGTGCCGGCTGAACTGACTTTCCTGGAATTTTTTTTGTTACAGAAGCGTGCCGCTATGCCAACCTATGAATATCGCTGCAACGCCTGCGACAACAAATGGGACGAGTTTCAGTCGATTAAGGCCGTTCCCACAAAGAAGTGTCCGAAATGCAGGAAGGCAAAAGCCGAGCGGATCATCAGCGCGGGCGGTGGAATTATTTTCAAGGGGTCGGGCTTCTATCAGACGGACTACAGAAGCGACTCCTACAAAAAGGGTGCTGACGCGGCGAAGAAAGACAGCGAAAGTCCCGCACCGGCTGCTCCCGCGTCGACGTCGACTTCTGATTCCGGCAGTTCCGAGGCTAAGCGACCTGCGACAAAGAGTTCCGGTGAATGATCAGGTCGGCAGGTTCTGCCGCAACAGGTGACTCGACTCCGATCCCTGAACCGTCCCGCTGAAGTTGACTTTTCCGACTGTATCGAATGCCGCGTGACTGCCGAAAACAGACGTGTGGAGATTGCCGCATGGGGGGCATGCTGCGCTCACCGCGACGTTGAGCACGTTCGGGCGATTCTTGGGGCTCGAAGCGGCGATTGGCACTGAGGTTCGGGCAGGAGGCCCGTCCATGACAGAAGCAGAAGTGATCGAAATCCTGCGTTCCAGCGTTAACGAATTGCTGCGCTGGGTCGGCTTCGGAACTCTCACCGGGCTTGCCGCAAAGGCAATCATGCCGGGACGAGACCCCGGCGGAGCGATTGCCACCGTTTTGACGGGCATCGGAGGCAGCGTCATCGGCTGCGGGACGGTGCTGTTCTTCTGGCGGGATGCGACGGTCGATCCGATCAGCGTCAAAGGATTCTTTGCTGCTGTGTTCGGAGCCTTCACGCTGCTCTTCTTCTATCGCCTCCTCGCCGGGGCCTTCATCAAGGAGACGGACGACGGCGAAGACCGCTGGATGCACCGCCTCCGCCGCCGCTCAAAGCGTCGCCGTGTCGTTGAGGACATCCTGCGCGACGCCGCGTGAACTACTGTTGTCCCGCCGCTCCGTCGGCGGGGATTTACTGCTTCGCAGTCACAACAAAAACGAATTCCAGCCGGCGGAGCGGCCGGTCAACAGTAGAGTCAGGACCAGTCTTCAGTCCTCGACCAGTTCGACATTCCAGTACGCTTCGCTTACGAACTTGCCCCAGCTTTCGATGCGGACTCCGTGAGGAGCGTACAGCGGATTCCACAACGGACGAGTCGGCTTCCCGAGCAGCGGCATTTTGGCCTGTTCAGGAGTCCGATTCGCCTTGCGGGTATTGCAGTCGATGCAGGCCAGAACACAATTTGTCCAGCTGGACAGACCGTTTCGCGATCGCGGTACGACATGATCAATGGTCAGCTCTTCGCTGCCCGGTCTGCAGCCACAGTACTGGCAGGTATAGCCGTCACGCTTGAACACATTGCGGCGACTGAATGCCACAATCTTGATCGGCAGGCGATCATACCGAGTCAACGTAATGACCTCCGGAACCCTTAAGGTCAGCCACTGCGTGCGGATCACCGGATCCCCATCGGCGGGTCGCAACTGAGCCCAGTCTGCCCAGCCGTACAGCTGAAAACTCGTCGGATCGACAATGCGAGCTGACTCATTCCAGACTTTGATCAATGAACGAGCGACCGTCGAAACCGCAACTGGCTGCCAGTTACGATTCAGAACCAAAGTCGGTCTCTCGAGAACAGAACTTGTCATCGCAGTCTCCTGCCGTTTCCGAGCCCATCCCTGTTGAAAAAGGCGTCTGGAACTCTCTGGCATCAGGTTTCCGCCCGTTTGTCTGATGCCTCCAAAGTTCCAGAGACCTCTTTCAACATGCAGGAATCATATGTTGATCAGGGGGGATCTGGCCAATCACATCACACATTTTTCACACTCCGGACTCTCAAGTCCGACCCGAAAATCAGGAATGAAAGTTTGACACAGCAGTAGTTCGACTGTCTCAAATTCGCCCCCAACGGCCTCGAGCCATTCGTATCTACACAATTCACGACCATGGATGTGCTCGGGCAGGATCCGCTGCTGTGTGTTGCTGCGATTCATCAGCGTTTGTCAGCGTCTATTAGTGGTTTCAAACCGCTAATGGACGCTGATAGCGGCAAATCAGGGTGAGACCGCAAACTCCATACGTCATCAGGATTGAGCCCAGATCCCGAAATCTTGTGTCATCCGGTGCCCCTGAATTACGGTTAACCCCCCGACCCCCCGGGGAGTGGAGGGGTTTGCCGCTCGTCCGGATCTCAATTTCAATGACTTTGACAAGAATCGCTGGTGTCGCGGAGAGTTGCACGGCTAGCTCTCCATCATGTTCAGCGTCCAGACCAGCTGGATGGGGTCGTCACGGAGAACCTGGAGCAGTCGAAGTAACGTGGTGCGGGTTACACCGAGGAATTCATTTCGATATCGATTCCGAAGACACAGGACCGGTTGCGGAGTTCGCAGATCCGCGACGGCCATCGCGTCCGTTCCCGCACATGGTGGATTGCCGCGTGCCGTAGGAACAACCCTGTCCGGTGCTTACAATCCGAGAGCTGAGAATCTCCAGAGGCCGATCTCGCCGGCCGGAAGTCTGAGGAGTTGCCGTCATCTCCATTGCTGAACATGTCAAGCCGCACTCCGCTGTCACTCAGCGACTGATGTCAATTTCATTTGCAGCGTATCTGCTGATGACATTTCTCACGGCGCTGAACGACAGTATGTTCCGCTGGCTGATCGTTCCGATCGGGAAACAGCAGTTTCATACGCGGTTCGGGAATGAGGCGGAGGCGATCGTCCTGTCCCTCGGACTCGGTTGTTTCATGTTGCCGTTTGTGGTGTTTGCGCCGTGGGCCGGCTGGGCGTCTGACCGATTCAGCAAACGGACTTCGATCATCTGGCTGAAGATCATTGAAATTGTACTGATGGCGGTCGGCATTTGGGCGATTCATGTCTCACACGTTCCCTACATGTTCGGCATCCTCTTCCTGATCGGCGCTCAGGCGGCGTTCATTGGAACCTCAAAGCTGGGCATCATTCCCGAGCTTGTCAGGAAGTCGGATATCTCGGCGGCGAATGGACTGTCGGGACTTGCCACTCTTGTGGCTGTCATCGTCGGAACCGTTGCCGGGTATGCCCTGGGCAAGCTGACTCAGGCAAATCACACCTTGGGATTAAGTCTGTCTGCCGTGATCCTGATTGGCTCCGCGGTGCTGGGAACCGGGGCGGCAATGCTGATGACCCGTGTCCCGGCTGCCAGCCCGGCTGCAACGTTTCAGTGGAACCTGGTCACTGACTCCTGGCGAGACATCAAACTGGTCATGCAGGATCGAGCCATTCTCCGCGTCACGATGGGGATTGTCTTCTTTTGGTGCCTGGCCTCGCTCGCCCAGATGAATATTGACGTGTTCGTCACCAACGAACTTGCGGACAACATTCCCAAAGCGAATCCTGGCCCGTTCATGGGCATGCTGGTCATCGGTGTGGGGGTAGGAAGCCTTCTGGCCGGGTGGTGGTCCAACGGTCGCGTTGAGCTGGGGATGGTTGCGTTCGGCACTATGCTCATGGGCCTAGCCTGCATCCTGCTGTATTTTACCAGTGATTCCCCCGTCATGGCTGGCTCCATGCTGATCGTGATTGGTCTTGGTGGCGGGCTTTTCAATGTGCCGTTGGTGGCCTATATCCAGGAACGCAGCCCGCATGAGAAATTGGGAGCGATTCTCGCCGCCGGTCAGCAACTGACGGCGGTTGGAATTCTTGGCGTCTCTTGTCTGTTCTATGTGCTCCAGGCGACGTTCAACCTTTCGGCATCGCAGATCTTCCTGATTTCCGGGTTGGGCATCATTCCAATCGTGGCGTATGTCCTGTGGGTGCTGCCGCAGGCCACGATTCGCTTTTTCGTCTGGCTGCTGAGCCGCTTCGTTTATCGGGTGCGGACTTACGGGATCGAGAACATTCCGGAGCAGGGTTCTGCACTGCTGGTGGCTAACCATGTGTCGTGGATCGACGGCGTTCTGATCCTGCTGGCCAGCTCGCGTCCGATCCGGATGGTGGCATACGCGGATTACACTCAGGGACGTTTCAAGAACTGGCTTTCCAATCTCTTCGGAATCATTCCAATCCGCAGCGGCGACGGCCCTCGCGCTCTGATTCATTCGCTGAACACCGCCAGCGACGCACTTCGCAAGGGACAACTGGTCTGCATCTTTGCGGAAGGCCGCATCACGAGGACCGGCCAGCTGCTGAAGTTCGAACGCGGCATGCTGAAGATTCTGAGGGACACCGATGCTCCCGTCGTTCCGGTTTGCCTGGATGAGCTGTGGGGAAGTATCTTCAGCTACGAACGAGGGCGATTCATCTGGAAGAAGCCAAAGTACTGGCCCTATCCGGTTTCGATTTCCTTCGGACGACCGATTCCGAATGTGGACAACGTGGACGTCGTGCGCAGCGCAGTCCTTGAGCTGAGCGCGCAGTCGGTACTTCTCAGAAAGGAACGCAGCGTGATTCCGGCCCGACGACTGATTCGGCAGTGCAGACTTGCCTGGAAACGCCGCAAGGTTGCGGATTCCGGAGGGACCGACCTGACGGGCGGACGGCTGTTGATCGGTTCGCTCGCGTTTCACAAGCTGCTGACCTCCGGGATTCTGAAGCCCGAATGCCAGTACGTCGGCCTGCTGCTGCCGCCATCCGTCGGCGGAGTGCTGGCCAACACGGCTGTGACACTTGCGGGGAAGGTGACCGTTAATCTCAACTACACGCTGACGGACGATGTCGTCAACTATTGCATCCGCGAAGCCGGCATCCGACAGGTCCTCACCAGTCGGGCGTTCATGGAAAAACGTCCGATGAAACTGGACGTGGAACTGATTTATCTGGAAGACCTCAAACAGAAAATCACGGGTTTCGACCGCGCTCGGGCCTTTGCTGTCGCGAAATTCATGCCGGCAGGACTGCTCGCGAAGATGCTGGGACTCGACAGGATCAAGGCCGACGATCCGCTGACAGTAATTTTCACGTCCGGCTCGACCGGAGAACCTAAGGGAGTCCTGCTGTCACAGCACAACATCTCATCGAACGTCGATGCAGTCACCGAACTGATGCGTCTGACAAGTGCCGACAGTCTGCTGGGCGTACTTCCATTCTTTCATTCATTCGGCTTCACCGTCACGATGTGGATGCCGCTGGCTGCCGATCCGTCGGCGATTTACCACTTCAATCCGCTCGACGCACGCACGGTCGGTGAACTGACCGAGAAATTCAGATGCACCATCATCGCTGCAACGCCGACATTCCTGCGGACGTATCTGAAGCGATGCACGGTGGAGCAGATGAAGTCCATGAATCTGGCCATCGTCGGTGCTGAAAAAATGCCGGAAGACCTGCGGATCGCTTTCATAGAGAAATTCGGCTTCGAACCGACTGAAGGTTACGGCACCACGGAAATGTCTCCGGTCGCATCCTTCAACATTCCCGAATCACGCATGGGCGAAGAAGGCAAACGCGACGCAGGCACGCGGCACGGGACTGTCGGTCGAGTCATCCCCGGTGCGGCGGCCGCCGTTTTTGATCCGGACACCGGTGCGCAGCTGGGAGCCAACAAGGAAGGGCTGTTGAAGATCAAGGGTCCGAACATCATGCTGGGATATCTCAACCAGCCGAAAAAGACCGCTGAGATGATTCAGGACGGCTGGTACAACAGCGGCGACATGGCGGTGATCGACGAAGATGGATTCATCCGCATCACCGGCCGGATGAGTCGGTTCTCCAAAATCGGCGGCGAGATGGTGCCGCACATCCTTGTCGAACAGGAACTGGCAAAGATCCTGGAGGAAGACCTGAGCGACGAACCCGAAATCGTCTGCGCCGTGACATCCGTGCCCGACGAGAAGAAAGGTGAGCGTCTGATCGTGCTGCACAAGCCGATCAAGAAACCGATTCGTGAAATCCAGGACCGGCTGCAGGCGGCCGGCCTGCCCAACCTTTACATCCCGTCCTCAGACAGCTTCATCGAAGTCGAACAGATTCCGCTGCTGGGCACCGGCAAACTGGATCTCCGCGGCATCAAAGACGTCGCGATGAAACACTGCGGGAAGTGATGGTCGCCGGCAAGGCAGTGGGACAAGAGGATTCAGGATTCAGGATTCAGGATTCAGTGGGCAGTGGGAAGTGGGCAACGCCCTGTCGTTCACATCGTCCCTTCTCCCCTGAGATCGGGGGAGCGGTTTTCGTTGCGTCGGTGTGTTGAGTTGCCGATGTTCCGCCCGGCGCGTCATTCTTTCCGGCGATGGCCCGGACACCTATACTCCCCGGTTTGCACTCGTTGGTCGGCAGCCGGCAGTGCCGACCTGGACTCGTTCGTCACATCACTTTCGGGCCTGATCAATGGCCTTCCTCTCTGCCTGATCCGGATTCCATAAGAATGCACAGAACTCATCACTGCGGCGAACTTCGTCGCGAACATGCGGGCCAGACGGTCACGCTGGCCGGCTGGGTCCATAGTTATCGCGAACAGGGCAAAGATCTGGTTTTTGTCGACCTGAGAGACCGTTATGGGAAGACTCAGGTGACTTTTTATACGGATGACGACAGCCGCATTGATGCGGTCGCCCGCAAGCTGCGGCGCGAGGACGTGGTCAAGGTCGTCGGCGAAGTGCGTTACCGCGGTGACGGCCTGGTGAATCCGAAACTGATCACCGGTGAGATTGAAATCCGTGCGCAGCAGCTGACGGTGCTCTCAAAGAGCAAGACACCGCCGTTCGAAATCGAAGGCGGCGAACTACCGAACGAAGAATTGCGGTTGAAGTACCGATTCGTTGATCTGCGACGGCCGGAGCTTCAGAAGAGCATCATCCTGCGGCATAATCTTGTCCAGGCCGTCCGAGAGTACTTCAACGGAAAGGAATTCCTGGAAATTGAGACGCCCATGCTGGGCCGCAGTACTCCGGAAGGTGCCCGCGATTATCTGGTGCCCAGCCGGGTTCACGCCGGCAGTTTTTACGCTCTGCCTCAGTCGCCTCAGATCTACAAACAGATTCTGATGGTCGCTGGCTTCGACCGCTACTATCAGATTGCCCGCTGCTTCCGCGACGAAGACCTGCGGGCCGACCGACAGCCGGAGTTCACTCAGATCGACGTCGAGATGGCCTTCGTCGAGCGTGACGACATCCTCAACACGATCGACGGGCTCATTGCGTCCGTCATGCAGAAAATCAGCGGCATCACCATTCCGACACCATTGCCGAGATATACCCATCGGGATGTCATGGAACGATTCGGATGCGATAAGCCCGACATGAGATTCGGTCTGGAAATCGTCGACATCGGGGACATCGCGGCAACCTGTGATTTTGGCGTCTTCAAGGCCGTCATTGCTTCCGGCGGCCGGGTCCGCGGTCTGAACGTCAAAGGCGGAGCGGAAAAATACAGCCGTCGCCTGCTGGATGTGGATCTCAAGAATTTCGTCAGCGACTTCGGAGCGAAGGGGCTGGCGTATGTGAAAGTCATGGGCGGCAAACTGGAATCCACGATCGCCAAGTTCTTCAACGACGACCTGCAGCAGCAGATCATCAGACGCTTTTCCGGCGAAGAAGGTGATCTCCTGCTGTTTATCGCAGACACTCCGAAAGTCACAAATGCGGCACTGGCCGCGCTTCGCAACCGACTCGGAAAGGAACTGAATCTCTACGATCCCGCGGAGTTCAAGTGCCAGTGGATTCTGGATTTTCCGCTGGTGACATGGAACGCCGACGAAGATCGTTTCGACGCCGAACATCATCCGTTCTGCCAGCCCAATCCGGAAGATGCCGAGTTTCTGAAGACCGATCCCTCCAAAGTCCGCGCGGACAGTTACGACCTGGTGATCAACGGCTATGAGGCCGCCAGCGGCAGTGTTCGTATTCATGATTCCGAAGTTCAGCAGATGGTGTTCGATCTGCTGAAGATCAATCCCGAAGAAGCCGAACGCCGCTTTGGATTCCTGCTGGAAGCCCTCCGCTACGGAGCCCCGCCGCACGCCGGCATCGCGCTCGGCCTTGACCGCTGGGTGATGCTGCTCGCCGGCGACGAAAATCTCCGCGATGTGATCGCCTTCCCGAAAACCCAGAAAGCAGCCGACCTGCTGACAGGTGCGCCCTCCGGCGTCGATGCGAAGCAATTGAAAGATCTGCATATCGAACTGGCAGAGCCGCCGGAGAAGTAGACGTCGGGGAGTCTGGCCAGGCGGAAGCGGCGTTTATCATTCGAATGTGCCAGATCGAGGCTCATCACGCGGAGCGTGATGGCTACAGTAGCCGTCTCGCTCCGCCGAGACGAGCCTTGATCTTCAGCATTGCCGATCGAGGTTCGTGGCCCCGAAAATGGCTTCGCCAGGGAGCTGGACCAGAGGGACGAGGAGTCTGGTTTTCGAATGTGCCAGATCGAGGCTCATCACGCGGAGCGTGATGGCTACAGTAGCCGAATCAAGACATGAATCAACAACCTGCACTCGACGCCGTTGCCACTCACGCCTTTGAACTGTTGTCTCACCACGAGCAGGTTCTTGTCACGGCAGAGAGTTGCACAGCTGGGTACATTGCGGCGACTCTGAGTCGGGTGCCGGGGATGTCGCGGTGTCTGGCGGGGGCGGTGGTGGTTTATCAGTCGGCGAGCAAGACGGCCTGGCTGGATGTGTCGGCGGATTTGATCGAACGATTCGACGCTGTCAGCCGCGAGGTGGCGGAAGCCATGGCTCTGCAGGCACTGAAAAAGACGCCTCATGCGACGATTGCGATCAGCATCACCGGGCATCTGGGGCCGGATGCTCCGGCGGAGCTGGACGGGGTTGCGTGGCTGGGCTGGGCGGATCGCCGTGGACTGGTTGAGGCGCAGAGATTGACTCTGCAATCGGATGAAGCAGATGAAAACGAACAGCGGACCCGAATCCCTGCGCGTCAGGATGTCAGGGCCACGGAGGTGGACCGGCGAGTGATCATTCGTCATGAGCGGCAGATGGATGCTGTGTGCCAGTCTCTTGGATTCCTGTGTGACCGACTTGCGGAAATGGGTTGAGTGCGTTCGACTGCCCCGGTCGGTGTACGGCGGAAGCTGTGGATCGACGTATGGAAACAACGAGTTTCCGACGCGGAGCTTCGGGGCACATTTCTCCCATTGGATGAGTGCTGATGAAACGCATCGGCATTATTGCGCTGCTCCATGAGAGCAATACGTTTCTCGATGAGCCCACGACACTCGGACATTTCGAGTCGAACCTGCTGGTCGAAAATGCGGATGTCATTGACGCTTTTCAAGGCAGTCAGCACGAAGTCGGCGGATTCATCGAGGCGCTGGCCGGAGATCCTGAGAACGAAACGGTCGGCATCTTTGCCGCGCGGGCGATGCCTTATGGAATGATCACGTCGGACTGCTGGCAGACTCTGATGACCCGGCTGGACGCGGCGCTGATAAGGTCTTTGCCTCTGGACGGACTGCTGGTGGCCCCGCATGGTGCGACCGTCGCGCAGGGCGCACCGGATGCGGATGGTGACTGGCTGGAACGAGTCCGCGGGATCGTCGGGCCCGAGCTGCCGATCATCGGGACTCTGGATCTGCATGCCAACGTCTCGCCGAAAATGGTGCGGTCTTGCCAGGCTCTGTTCGGCTACCGCACGAACCCGCATCTCGATCAGCGGGAACGGGGACTTGACGCGGGGTGCACGATGATCCGGACTTTGCGAGGCGATGTTTCTCCGCAGTCGGCGCTGGTGCAGTTGCCGTTGTGTGTGAACATTGAACGGCAGGCGACGTCAGAAGAACATGGACGACGACTCTGGAATGAAGCGGGTCGGCTGCAGAGCCTTCCGGGAATCCTGAGCGTGTCGTGTCTTTATGGATTTCCGTATTCCGATGTGGAAGAGATGGGGGCAACCGTGCTGGTGGTGTCGGATGACGACGCCGAGCAGGCTCGGTCGGCTGCGGCGGAGATGGCGCAATTCTGGTGGAACATGCGAGCGGACTTTGCGGGCCGGCTTGTTTCGGTGGATGATGCAATTCAATCGGCACTGATCGAACGTGCCCATGGTGGAAGTCGTCCTGTCGGGCTGCTGGAAATGGGAGACAATGTCGGCGGAGGCAGTCCGGGGGACGGGACCTGGATTGTGCATGGATGGTTGGCGGGGTTGAAGAATGGTCGCGACGAGAGCCGGCGAGGCTCCCCCTCATACCGCCGATGCGCCACCATAAACCCCCGGGGAGGGGTTGAGGGGGATGTTTAAATCCGGGGGTTTTGTTGAGAACGGAATCATTAGAATGTT
>JANNGQ010000564.1:0-2653 GCA_031403975.1 Planctomycetota bacterium | reverse complement strand
GTTGGATCCGGCGTCGTTACGAAGATCTTGAAATAGTCTGTTCGATCTTAAAATTCTGACGGCCGGCCGATAGTTTTGTCGGCGGGCTGTTCAATGGTTTTTTCGGTCAGGGGTTTTTGTCATGCGAGAGTATGTGTGGCTTGAATGCACGGAGACCGGTCAGCGGAACTATCGTGTGATCAAGGAAACTCGCGGGACGGAGCGGCTGGAGTTGATGAAGTATTGCCCAAAGCTTCGTAAACACACGCTGCATAAAGAGTCTCGCAAGAAATAGAACGGCGGAGTCCGTTCCGGGTCGAACGGGTGTAGCTCAATCGGCAGAGCAGCGGATTCCAAATCCGCAGGTTGGGGGTTCAAGTCCCTCCGCCCGTGCTTGAGTGCCGTCGGTCGCGGTTTCACATTCGTGTGTCTGATTTCGGTTTTTGTTGCTGAGTGTCACATGTCGAGCAAGAGTGCTGCTGCCTCGCTGCTGCCGGAGTTGTTTCGGTTCGGGATTTACAAGCCGAACCAGGGACGGATGGTGCGGCAGTTCACATTTTTCGCGATCGCCGTTCTCGCAGCGTTTGGCTGCATTACTCTGGCAAACGGACCATTGGTGCCGTACTCGCAGGCTGTCAAAGTGGGTGTGCCGCTGGCAATCTGGCTGTTTTTCTGCTGGATCGCCTATCGGGTCGTCAACATTCCGAGATTTGCGGATTTCCTGGTCTCGGTGGAATCCGAACTGGAGAAGGTCACGTGGCCGACGCGGAACGAAGTGGTTCAGGCCACAATTGTCGTGCTGTGCACCATGTTCTTCCTTGGTCTGTTTCTGTTTCTGATTGATCTGTTGTGGTCGTGGTTGTTCGGTTTCATTGGATTCACGGAATACAAGACCGGGGCTGGTTAAATGATTCTCTGTCGTCCGACTTTGCAATCGGATGGCGTCGTCAGTTGCAATTTAACCGCGGGATTATCACCATACGCGGCTTCGTTTTTTTGCAACCCGGGTTGTGGAGGAGGATGGACGGCATGGCCAAAGTCGCGGTAAGTGTCGATTCTGCGGCCAGCGGCATGCTTTGGTATGTTTTGAAGGTGCAGACAAACCGTGAACGGACGATTCGCGAGGCGTTGCTGAAGAAGATCAGGCTGGAAGGTCTGGAAGAGTGCTTCGGCGATATTGTGATTCCGTCTGAAAAAGTCGTCGACACCAGGGGTGGATCTCCGAAGGAGCAGGACAGGAAGCTGTTTCCCGGTTACATCATGATTCATATGATTCTGAATGATGAAACCTGGTATTTGGTGCGGGATACAGGTGGTGTCGGTGATTTTGCAGGGGCGGCGGGCAAACCGTTGCCGATGGAGCAGCACGAAGTCGACCGGATGCTGGGACGTGCAGAACAGCAGGCAACAGCGGCACCGAAAGTCAAGATTCAATTCACGTCCGGCGATGTCGTCAAGATCCGTGAAGGGACGTTTGAGAATTTCGAAGGAACGGTCGAAGGGATTGATGAGCACAACGGCAAGGTGTCTGTGCTGATTGAGATCTTCGGTCGCTCGACACCGGTCGAGCTGGACCACTGGCAGATCGAAGCGGTTTGATGTTGGTTTGTGGGACAGATGGTTTTGCTGGCTGGGTCAATTCGTCATGGGTAAGCAGCGTCAGGTCGTCACGCAGATCAAAGTTCAGGTGACAGGCGGACAGGCCACTCCGGCTCCGCCTGTGGGCACGGCGCTGGGCCCGCACGGCGTGAATATCGGGCAGTTCGTACAGCAGTTCAATGAGAGAACTCGCGACATGATGGGAGTGACCATCCCGTGTGTCATCACCGTCTACAGTGATCGTTCCTTTGAATTCATACTGAAAAGCCCTCCTGCAGCCGTACTTCTGAAGAAAGCGGCAGGAATCGCCAAAGGTTCCGGGAGTCCTTTGAAAAGCAAGGTCGGCAGCGTGACAACGGCCCAGTTGGAGACGATTGCAAAACAGAAGTATGAAGACCTGAATGCATCCTCAGTCGAGCAGGCTCGGAAGATGATTGCAGGAACCGCCCGCAGTATGGGAATTGAAGTGATCGGCTAGGGTTTTGGCTTACTTGCGGTGTTGCAGGTTCCTCCGTCCTGTTTTCAGTTGCTGGGTATGAATCATGGCTGGTCAATCGAAGCGGATGAAGTCTCTTTCGAAGAAGGCCTTCGAGCTGGGTCAGCTGCAGCTGCCGGATGCGGTGAAGGCTCTGAAATCACTGGAAGAGACGATGCCGAAAGCGATCAAGCGGATCAAGTTTGATCAGACTGTGGAAATCGCCATCCGGCTTGGTGTGGACCCGCGCCAGGCGGACCAGATTGTGCGAGGTTCGATCGTCCTGCCGCACGGTATCGGTAAGTCTCAGCGAGTTCTCGTTTTTGCTCAGGGCGAGAATGTCAAGATCGCACAGACGGCGGGCGCTGATTTTGTGGGGGGCAAAGAGCTTGCGGACAAGATCAAGGAGGGCTGGCTGGAGTTCGATGTGGCGATTGCGACTCCGGATATGATGGGAGTGGTCGGTCCGCTGGGACGGGTTCTCGGTCCGCGTGGTCTGATGCCGAGCCCCCGAGCAGGGACCGTGACACAGGATGTTGCGACTGCCGTTCGTGAGTATAAAGCCGGCAAAGTGGAGTTCCGCGTTGACAACGGCTCAAA
>JANNGQ010000563.1:0-2980 GCA_031403975.1 Planctomycetota bacterium | reverse complement strand
CGCTTCGTAGATCGGCTCACCGTTTTGCGTCGTCGGGCCGCGGCTGACCGTGTCGAGCACCACGGAAACGTGCCCGCTTGAGGCGGTGCTGTCAGTCGCAAAGAAGAGCTCGGGAGTCTCCCGCGACAAACATGCAAAGCTGATGCGCCGTCGCCGCGAGCTGACAGAAGAAATCGAACAGCTTCAGGAGCGACAGGATTCCGCAGGCAATGAATTGCGCGGGCTCCGGTTCCTTCAGAACTGCCACAAGCCCTGGAAGCGCTCGAAAGAGCTGCAGGATGAACTGTCGCGGTTGCCCGTCGCGCCGGGGAATCCGACGGAAGCCCTTAGGCTGCTGACGGCTGCAGAAAAAGACATGCAGGAAGCGGCTGCCCGACGTGACAAGCTCAATGATCAGGCGACCCAGCTGAAGGCTCAGGCCGATCGACTGCAGACGGATCAGCTTTTCGACAAGGAACATTATGCGATCCAGAGCCTCGTGGATCAGTCCGACTGGCTGAGACAGATCGAGGAACAGATCCGCACGTCGGAAGAGCGATCTTCAGAATTGCGGCGTGAGTTGAATCATCAGATGGCGTTGCTGGGTGACGGCTGGTCAGTCGATCGCCTGAACTCAATTGACACGTCTCCCGGCGCTCATCACCGGCTGCTCGAGTCGGCTCGCAAGTACCGCGATGCTTTGCAGCGGCGAGGAAAACTGAGGCGCTGGAACCGCAGCATGTCCCGACGCAGCCAGAAAGAACTGGTCGAATTGAATGCACAGCTGGATGTCGTCGGAGTGTCGGTGCCCGATGCAATTGAATATGAACAGGCGCGGCTGAAGGAATTGGAGAATCTCGGTCGACTGCGGCTGCAGGAAGAACAGCTGGCGCTGAAGATTCAGACAGTGCGGCGCGTCATTGAGAAAGTTGACACTGACGAATCCATACCGGCATGGGTCGACAAGACGATCACGACGATGGGCTGGATCGGCGCAGCGTTGTGTCTGTTCGGCATCGCCACGTTTTCGCTGGGCGGGGAGCCTCAGCGAGCGCTGGGCGGTGCTCTCGGGGCAGCGGCATTCGGGTTTGCAGGCATCATGTGGTGGTGTGTCCGAAACGGGCTGCGAAACCACTTCGATGCCACAACCGGTATCAAGGTGGACGACATTGCCGATGAGGCTCGTCAGGCTGATCGGCAACTGCGTCTGCTGCAGGAACGCATCCAGCGAATGTCACTGCTGGATGAATCCGGTCATCGCACAGAAAATGCAGAGAACTGGAAATCCTCGACCGCCGAAATGGTCGACCGCATCGGTGACTGCTCGGCCCGCATTGCTGATCTGGAAGTCCTGCAGCGAAGACAGACTCGCGCAGCGTCACGCAGGATGCGACTCAGAATGCTGCGAGACCGTTTTCAGTCATCGCAGCACGCTCTGGTCGCTCAGCGGCAGGAATGGTGCCGGTTGCTGACGAGTCTGGGAATGGACGAGACGGTCAACATTGAACAGGCGTTCGACTGGTGGCGACAGATTCAGGATGTCCGTGAGATGCTGACTCAGTGGCGAAACTCCGCCCCGGAAGTTGAGGGACTGCGGCGGATGTTCGAAGCAATGCGACTGAGAGTCGAGCAGCTGGGCAACCGCCTGACAAATGCGAAGAAACTGAATTTCTCCCGGCCGCTGGAAGTCCTCACGGCATGGCAACTGCAGTTGAAAACTCACGACCGCGACCGCACGGAGAAGGACCGTCTGGCGGCAGATGCGGATGGCCGCCGACGTGACGGCATTCATGCCCAGCATCAGATGGAAGCGGCCGAACTTCGCATCAGCGCAGTGCTGGCGCGGTCGGGAGCGTCATCCCGAGAGGAGCTGTTGAAGCAGCAGGAATCCGAAACGCGCCGCGGACAGCTGGAAGCTCAGCATCGAAAGGCCAACGAAGAACTGATCGAAGCCTCGTCGGCAGACAAAGAACTGGCGATCGTTGAAGACGACCTGATCCACTTTGATCCAGTGCGTGCTCGTGAAACGATCCAGCTGAGGACTGCGGAGCTGACGGATATCGGGCACCGGCTCCACGGGAACCACGAAGAACTCGGAAGTCTGAAACAGGAAATCGGGTTGCTGGAATCGAGCCGCGATTCACACGCGGAGTTCTTCCAGAAGGCCCGTGTGGCCTCAGAGATTTACCGGGCGACGGAAGAATGGCTCGCACTGCAGATCGAACAGGATGCGGTGCTGCAGATCCGTCGACGGTTCGAGCAGGAAAACATATCCGGAACTCTGATTTCGGCCTCCGGTTATATGCACCGCATGACATCCGGTCGCTACCACCGGATCTGGGCTCCGCTGGGCGAGGACTTCCTGTGCATCGACGATGAATACGGCCAGACATTCCGTGTGGAACAGCTCAGCGGGGGAACTCGCGAGCAGCTTTTCCTCGCCATTCGGTTTGCACTGGTGCGTGCGTTCGCGAAACGAGGCGTCGAACTCCCGCTGGTGATGGACGACCTGTTTGTCAACTTCGATCAGGAGCGTACCGAAGCCGCCGCAGAATGCCTTCTGGAAGTTGCCGGAGAAGGTCAGCAGGTGCTGTTCTTTACCTGCCATGAACACATTGCTCACCTGTTCCGGAAAAGGAACATCGAGCCTCTGTGGCTGCCCGGGCACAAAGTCGCGTTTGACGCAATGAAACCCGAACTGGAGGAGACCGGTAATTCGGAGGGACTGAGCCGCCGGGAAGCCGTCGTTCAATCCAACGGTTCAGCCGCCGTCGCCGATTCCGACGAGCTGCTCGACGATACTTTTGAACAGTCCGTGGACAATAACTCGGCCAGTGCTGTCTGAACCCGGACGACAGGGAGGCATGATTGTTTCCCCTCACTTTTTCGATAGACTCCCGCCGCGGCGATGAAACCGGCCTGCCAGTGATCGCAACGCTGCGATCGACGAATGAAAACTCCCGCACCCGTAGCTCAATTGGATAGAGCGTCGGTCTTCGGA
>JANNGQ010000562.1:0-2017 GCA_031403975.1 Planctomycetota bacterium | reverse complement strand
AATGCAGGAAGCTGGCAATGGCCCGGCCGATCTTACCGGCTCCCAGAAGCAGAACCCGGTGCATAACACACTCCGTTGTGGTGGTCTCGGTTCAGGCACTTCGGACATTCCAGTCCGACCGTGTTTCCACCGACCGGAATGCCCGTCCTGTTTCGGAATCTGTACGATTAGCCGTTCGCCTGACCTGAGCCGGCGGCGTTGATTCCGGCGAGCCCGCACCAACGCAGACAGGCTCTGCATCAGTATCGCCCGGGTCCCGATGGAACGCCGAACGACCGATGCAGAGCCTGTATTGTTTTCCGCCGGACCGGTTACTGACCGGTCCCGAACAAGTGGCGCGGGAATACCTCTCAGAACACGTCGAGTACGTAGTGATGACCGCTGTGGTACGGCTTCTCGGTCGGATAGAAGTTGTACCAGTTCTTGTTATACACGGGGATTCGCATCGAAGGTTCGTAGCGATAGTACATATGGTCGTACTGCTGCGGCTTCTGGAATGAATGGGGATAGTACACATACGGATAGTGATAGAATCGCTGCCAGTCCGACGGCTGACCTGGAGGAGCCGCTTCAACCGTCCGCACGGTGCTCATCACCGCAACTGCGATGACAGCAAACATGATCACTCGCTTCAGCATTGATGAACTCCTTCAGGCCTTGTGATTCTGGACGAGGTCTCGGCAGGCGGACCGATCAGTCAGACAACCAGAGTTGTCTCATCGCCCCCGGAAACAGATCCTTGATCCGCATGCCGAGGCTCGCCAGGTGTCTTCAGGATTGTGCGGTTCTGCAACCCCGTCTGCTCGTTGCAGCCGATGCGGCGAATCGCTCCACACCCGTAATGATCGGCAGCCGTGCTTCGGCAGAATCAGTGCTTTCGTCAGAATCGACAAAATCGGCTTGACCGACCGGTTGTGATTTGCAGCAGACAGTTGCCTGGCCAGATCCGGCCCACGCGGTGAAAGATTTTAGTAGCCGAATTCGTGAGAAATCGGGAGTGAGCCGCTGACTCCGAAGGCTCACGACTCCGGCTACAAATCCATTCCCTCATGTTGCATTACGACAAATCCTTCACGGCGTTGCCCGATCCGCACCACAAGAACACGCGGACTTGCCGTGACGGCACAAATCGCCAGACTTTGACGATTCTGAGGATTATCCGTCGGAGTCTGACGGTCGCTGGCAACAGCAGACGATCGAGCGGCACGGCCTGCCGACCGAAGCCGCAAGATGAAAACAGCAGCCGGAACGGCAGTCTTTCCGTTCAACTTATGCAGGTTGCCTGCGATTGAAGGATCTGGCTATGCGTCGCACTTTCCTCCGACTGACATTGCTCCTGACGGTCGCCCTGAAGTTGTCCGCTTCCCTGAGAGCTCAGGAGCCATCCGCACCGGAGCCGTACAGTCTCTGGAAGAACTCGTTACAAATAGCTCGAAACACCTCGAGCGACCCGGACAGGCGATGCCGCTGCTGGTGCGATTCCGGCTGAACAAGTGGCTCGGCGATACAGATGACCAACTCAGCAAGGTTCCTCAACAGTTGCTGACCCGGCTGGAACGCTGGGTTGGCAAGGCAACGACTCCGCAGATGTCGATCAGCATCAATCGCAGCGATGTGAATCAGGCGGCTGCGGATTCTGACGAATTCACAAGCTATGCCGCGAAAGTCTTCAGGCCGGAAAACTCCGAACTGGAACTGAAGGTCCGGACAGCAAGCCGCGAGTTGGTCGTTGATGCGTCCGTCGGAACAGCCCCGGTGAAGTTCGGCATTGCGCAGTTTCTGGATTCTCAGAACCGCATGTTCAAGGGCATGAGCTTCGAGTTCGGCCCGGGCGGTCCCGGAGGAGATTCCGGATCGCGCACGATCAAGATCGGTGTCGGCGGCGCGAAAGGGGAATAGAATCGAAGCAGTCGCCCCGGCGAGCAGTGGGCGTGAACCCTACGAGAAACAACCGAAACCTGCTTTCGCTGCCTGACAGCAGTAGGTCGGTCGACTTATGGCCGGACTGCCCAACGGC